>NZ_JCANTR010000008.1:0-213529 GCF_059568575.1 Flavisolibacter ginsengiterrae DSM 18136 | reverse complement strand
AAAGTCTAAGCACTTTTTATGAGTTTCCAGGGTGCATCAGAAAAATAATATACACCACCAATATTATTGAGAACATCAATAGGATCATAAGAAAGTACACAAAGACAAAATGCAGCCTGCCCAACGATCAGGCAGTAGAAAAGGTAGTGTACCTGGCACTGATGCAAATAGCCAAAAAATGGAGCCAGCCCCAGGATGACTGGGCCACCATGCTGGTAAACTTTATTGATATATTCGGTCAGGAAAGATGTGATGTTGAAGTATAAACCCTTTGCACAGTTATCTAAACTGGATAGAAAACCAGCTTACACAGATAAGTTAACACTCTCTTTACTACTGGAATATACCTTGATAACGTACATCATTTTTTAATCAATGTATTCTTTATAAACAGGTTTGTAGCCTGCCAGGCGGGCAACTGGGGAAAATATAATGGTTAGGAACTTTTGGAGGTTATAGGATGGCTTTGCCAGCCTGTACACATCCCTATATTGTTTTAAAAGAAGTATGGATTGGAGGAACCCGGGAGCACCCTTCTTCCCCACCCGTCCATTGACCGCGAGACCCATCCCCGTTTCCAATAAATATTCTGTATTCATGGCTGGCTGAACCCTCCAGGCCACCTTTGCTTTTTTAGTATAGGGATTCCACATCGAGTGAATGGTATTGGGTGCGATTTCCAGTTTTTCTCCTTGCAACAATTGTTTGACAACACCATTGATGCGAATATGGATCCTGCCTTCCTGTACCATAAAATGTTCTGTCTGAAATGGATGGTAATGTGGTGGAGGCTCCTTGGAAAAGGGATCAAACCTGGACTCCATTTCCAATAGTTCACCATGCGTATCCCGGGAAGTTTTAGTAAACCGGATGGTCTGACCGGTTACAGGATTATGAATTACCTTATTTGGAATGGCCATAATTTTTTGACCTCAAATTGATTCGTTTTAATCAATTGGTCAACAGATAAATTGTTGAATTGCACATCCTGCTGTATGTATTGAGAAAATGGGAAGAATTGACTGCACAGCTGGAAGGTATTTTTGCAGAAATGACCGGGTTTAATTGCTGTCACATTTCATTAGCAGGTAGTAATATATAAAATGTAGATCCTACGCCTGGTTCAGAACTTGCCCATATATACCCGTTATGGTTTTCAATGACCTTACGTACAATGGAAAGTCCAATACCTGTACCCCTGTATTCTGCATTACCGTGAAGCCTCGTAAAAACATTAAATATCCTTTCCGCTTCTGCTTGTTCAAAGCCAATTCCATTATCACAAACACTGATGCAGTTAAAGATTTTCTTTTGCTCATCTTCGGGCAGATTTAAACTGGTATCCTTTCCTGCCAATTGCTGAAAGCTTACCTGTATGTTTGGCGCTACACCTGGTTTGCTATACTTCAATGCATTACTGATCAAATTTTGAAAAGACTGTTGCAATTGACGCTGGTGGCCCTGCATGCTGAATAATGTATTTACGGTTATCGTGGCTTCTTTATCTTCTATTTCCAGGTCCAGGTCTTCCAACACCAGCTCCATTAATTGGTTCATGTCCACAAGGTCATATACTCTTGGTCGCAAGCTTATCTGGGAGTAAGAAAGCAGATCGTCAATCAGGCTACCCATTCTTTTGGAAGCACTTTCCATCCGGTCAAAATAACGGCTCTCTTCCGGGTTCATTCTATCTCCCAGTGACTGTTTCAATCTTTCGCCAAAAAAATGGATCTTTCGAATGGGCTCTTTCAGATCATGTGATGCTGCATAGGCAAATTCTTCCAGGTTAGTGTTGGAACGCCGTAACTCCCCGACTGTTCTTTCCAATTCTGAGGTTCTTTCAGCCACCTTCTGTTGCAACTGCATTTCACTTTGTTCAAGAGCTTCCTGTGCCAGCTTTTGATCATGAATATCAAGACCAACGCCTACATACCCATTAAATGCACCACTGGCCAGGTACCTGGGGTTGCCTTTGAAGGCATGCCATCTATATATGCCATCATGCCTTTTCACTCTTATTGCCGGGATATAATAAGCTTTTTGAGCCTGGAACGCTGGCAGATAGTGCAACATAACCTCTTCTATATCATCTGGGTGAATAATACCATCCCATGCCCTTCCCCTGGCTTCTTCAAGGGATTGACCTGTGTATTGCAGCCAGGTTTTGTTCCAATAGCTCACTGGTGCCTCTGGTTCTGCGTCTATGATAAATACGAACATTGGGCTTTCATCGGCAAGGTTGCGGAACCGTTCATCGCTTTCCCTCAATGAAAGTTCAGCCAGCTTCAGTTCAGTAATATCCCTGGTAGTGCCAGCCACAGATTCCACCTCTCCGTTTTCGCCCAATACCGGAACAAAAATATAATCATACACCCTCCTTCCATAAGTAGCATGAGGAAAGGAGACTTCTCCTCTTATAGACATTTTAGTAGCCACTACCTGGTCAATTTCCCTTTCATGCATTTCGGCATGCCAGGGTTCATAGCCATTTTCCAACAGACCTTTTCCAATGGAACGCTCCCAGGTACTTCCCCACATATTCAACAGGGCTTTGTTGGCGTAGGTAAACCTGTAGTTAAGGTCAAAAACATAGATAAGATCTGGAGTGCTGCCATTGATGGTTTCATAGAGTCGCTTTTGCCGCTCCACTTCTTTTTTCGATTCTTCCATTTTCTTCTTGGTTTCCACTTTTTCTGTCACATCATGCGCCATGGTAAAAACACCTTTAGGGATGTGATTGTCATGACCATAATAAGGCAGATAGACCATATCGAAATAACGCACCTCTTTTTGACCTGTTCGAAGTGTAGTGACCATTACTTCATTTTCAGTATAGGTTTGGCCGGTATGGATCACATGGTTGAATAATTCAATGATCCCCTGTCCCTCCAGTTCTGGTATGGACTTCAATAAAGGTTTGCCTATGATTTCAGTGCTTTTACCCCAAAGGCTGAGCGCTGATGCATTAGCCATTTCCAGCACATGTTCCTGCCCCCTTGTGAGACCAATAGCTGCGGGTAAACGCATGATAATATTATGCAACAGTTCAAGTCCTTTAAGTTTTTCCTGCATCCTTTCCGCCCTAACCATTTGGGTGATCTCGGAAACAGTGTGAATGATATAGGCTATATCACCATCTTCTGTTACTACAGGTGTATTACTGGCATGCCAGTATCTTTCGGTATAAACGCCATCTTCGTTTTCAGTATCATATCGCTGCACGGATAATTCGTGAGGCTCCCTGTGTTGTACCACATGTGAAAGAGATGCCTTTAAATTGGAGGCGCCTGTATCATTACTATCATTGGGGTTGGAAGAAAATACCTCGAAGATTCCCCTGCCCAGCAGGTTCTCCTCATGAATACTTGCAATTTTTAAATATGCAGGAGTTGCTGCTACTATAGTAAAATTGGGTGTATCAGCCTGCAGCAGGATACTATTTCCAGGCAAAGCTTTAAAAAGCTGTATGTATGCTGCTTCTATACCAGGAACAAAAACCAGGGGTGTGTATTTCATAAAGGATGAAATTGAAGATAGGGTATATCACCAAAATGTCAGCGTGAGATAGGCAAAAAATCATCCTAAAATTGCATAAGAAGAATGTCTTAAAAATGCCCCGCCCGGTTACACAACCAGGATATGCAATTTGTTTAATTCTCCGGGGTTGACTGCATTCAATATTTCAACAGGAATATAACCGGTCACAAGTATCAACTGAACATAATTGGTAAGCTATCCCTTTAAGAGATTATATTTTGCTGATAGATTTTTTCTCCAGGTACCTGGAGAACTTCTTAGGTGGATAAATGAACGGTAGCAGGATGTAAATCATTAAAAATAGCGGTGTCAAAAAAGACAGGATAGCTGTAACCTTATGGTATATGCTGGCATTGGGTGCCAAAATACCATTAGTCTTACCATATTTGATAACGGAAAAAGTATAATCTACCTTTTCAGGAGAAAGTTTTCCCTTATAACCTTCATATAATTCATGGGCAGCTTTTAATTCCGCTACAGATTTTCTTCCTTTGGGAAACTGAGGCTCCATATTGGCATCAAATAAATACCATTTATTATCGATATACGCTTCTAATACAAAATGATTCTTCAGGCCAACCTTACGATACGGGATACTTATTCGCTTAAGTGCTTCAGCCAATACTATAGAAACCTGTGAGCAGGCAGCCTGGGGGTGTTTTAAAATATCATTAGGCAAAACAATGGCTGAAAGATCATCCCAAATGAGTTTGCCAGACAGCCAGGCTATCCAGTTATCCTGGAAGGAGTAATAGCTATAACCATGATAAAATCTTTCGGATAAGGTTCTGCTCAGAAAGCGAACATAGTTTAAAGATCCACGTTGCTGACCAGCGCAGGATGAATCGGTGTATTGTAAAACATCATTGACGCTTCGCAATTTGGGCACCAGTGTGGGTTCAAAAGCCTCCCACTGGTAACCTTTATTGATTGAATCCGGGTGTGGAGGTGATTTTACCAGGTAATAGCCTGCCAACAACATTACCAGGAAACCTAAAGCCAATAACCGGTTTTTGTGCATCAATATTTGTTCTTCAAGCACAATTTAATAAGAAATATAAAAAAGGGGCTATGCCTGTATTTTACAATGTGTATAAACATCTGAATAACTGGTGTTAATCAGCCTGGGCTAAAATGTGGGGAAGGGAACAGCCTTTGTACCATTTATGCAGGTATGAATATGTGTAACCCGGTAATTCTATGACTGCTGTTTTGCTTTTTAAAATGTATTGACACATTTGCGTTTAAATGATATCAATCTAATGGCAACTGCTTTAAGAACTTAAAACATTAACATATGAGACCTATCTGGAAAGGCTCAATTGGCTTCGGCCTTGTAAATATAGCGGTGAAAATGTATAGTGCTTCCGAGGAAAGTACTATGGCTTTTGTGCAGTTGGATAAGAATAATCATGCCCGCATCCGTTACAAAAAGATCAATGAAGCTACCGGTAACGAAATGAAGGAAGGAGACATTGTGAAAGGTTATAAATGGGGGGCTGATTATGTGATCATGGATGAGCAGGATTTTCAAAAAGCAACACCTGAGAAGCAGGACTTTCTTGAGATCGTACAATTCATCAATGAAAAAGAGATCGATGCGGTGTATTTCGAAAAGCCTTATTACCTGGAACCCGAAAAAAATGCAGCCAAGGCCTATGGCCTGCTAAGGGATGCCCTGAAAAAAGAAGGAAAGGCGGCATTAGGTCCTTTGGTTTATAATAAAAGAGAATGGATCTGCCTGGTTAAACCTTTAGGTGAGTTCCTGGTACTGCATCGTTTGCGTTTTGCAGAAGAGATCAGGTCAACAGAAGGCCTGGTGGTTCCAAAAGCCGATATCAAAACAGATGAACTGAAAATGGCATCCATGCTCATTGCCCAGCTCACCAAGCCATTCAAACCTGAACAGTTCAGGGATGAATACACGGAAAAGTTGCTAAAGGTAATTGAGGCAAAGGCTAAAGGAAAAGCTGCTACAGCCAAGCCGTTGAAGGTGGTGCACTCAGCCACTACCGAAGACCTGATGGCCAAGTTAAAGGCCAGCCTGAAAGCTCCAAGTAAAAAGGCATCATAAAAGATGGAATCATACACATGAAATCACTGAAGTACATTTCGACCCGCGAAAGACACCACTATATGAAATGCGAGTGTGGGCATTATTTTGATATGCGTGACCTGAATGATGTAGTAAAGCATTTACATAAAATGCAAACCAGTATTCCTAAAAAAAGTTATTCCCATTCCGTAAAAATTGGAGACCCGGCAGCTTATACACGGAGTAAAAAAAGGCTGGATTTGAATTAGGGTATATAATAAAATTACCTGGTGGATGCAAAATGAATCATAACTATATCAATCTATCTCCACATCATTACCAAATATTAGCCTTGCACTTCTGTTAGCCCATTCAGCCTGGTTTAAGATAAGAAGATTAATGCATGTTGTTTTGTAATTACAAAACCAGGTTTGAGACATACCTGTAAACAAAAATCCCATGGAGATTTTGATTTTTCCCATTTATAGGGAAGATGCCCAGCTATAGGCAAGGGTTCATAATAAGGTCATTTATACCCTGTTAATATTACAAAAAAGCTTATATTTAGCTTACGGAATTTGCAAGGAGACCAATTACCTTACAATTGACTCCTCTTCTCTGATCACCTCTGCATGAGCCATACTATTGAAGATAATGCCTTAATTGCCAGGTTTCAAAATGGAGACAAGGAAGCCTTCACACAACTGTATGCCTTGTATAGCAGGAAATTGTTTCTCAACCTGGTAAGACTGGTCAAATCGGAAGAGATAGCCGCTGAAATATTACAGGACATATTTGTCATTATCTGGGAAAAACGCAGTTCTATTGAAATACAGCAAAGCTTTCGCGCCTACCTGTATCGCATAGGTGAAAACAAAGTGGCCGATTTTTTCCGTAGAGTAAGAAGAGACAGGAACCTGTTATCCAAAATACAAAAGATCGCATCAGAGCACTATAGTTATATAGAAGAGGATATGATTTCCAGGGAAAATGCTGAAATATTAAAGAAAGCTATTGATACATTACCGCCTCAGAGGAAGCAAATATTCGAATTGTGCAAGTTACAGGGCAAATCCTATAATGAGGTAAGCTCTCAGCTCGGCATTTCCACTTCAACAATTAATGACCATATAGTTAAAGGCACCAAGGCGATCAGGGAATTCCTGTATAGAAATCAACAATATTCAGCTTCGCTTCTCCTTTTTATACTTTTAAAAGAAGTATAACTCCCTGATCATAAAAAAAATTCCGGTAAGAGCAGATGATAATTGCCGTTTAAACGACTTAGTATAAATATCATTTGCCACAGAAGCAAACCATCATACAGCTTTTCAGGAAATACCTGGATAATCAATGTTCGCCAGAGGAGGTGGAAGTTCTCTTTATGCTACTGGATAAAGAAGAGAATGCATCCATCAGGGAAGAATTGATCAATACCCAGTTACAAAGCAATAGCCAGGTCTTTGCAATAGCTGATCCCTTGTTGTATGAAAAGTTGGACATTAGCCTGAAGCAGGTTTTAGCCAGCATTGACCAACCAGCACCAAAAGAAAATAATTCAAGGTTCGTTTACCTTAAATGGGCTGCTGCAGCGGCGGTGTTGATATGCCTGGTATCAGGAGCATATTATTTTAAAACAAGCACCCTTCCCAGGCCGGTTGAAACAGCAAAAACTGTTTTGATAAAAGATGTACCAGCGCCTTCATTGGTGAAGGCCACTTTAAGGTTGGCTGATGGAACTGAAGTAAATCTAGACAATGCAAAAAACGGCTCACTGGCAACCCAGGGCCAGGTACAAATTATAAAAACAGCTGATGGCCAGATAGCCTATGAGGGTAAGGGCAATGAAGTATTGTACAACACCCTTATAAATCCCAGGGGAAGCAAGGTAGTCGCAATCGTTTTGGCGGATGGAACAAAGGTTTGGCTTAATGCAGAGACCACGTTGCGCTATCCTACAGCCTTTGCAGGCAATGACAGAAGAGTGGAGATCTCCGGTGAAGCTTATTTTGAAGTAGCTCATAATCCACAAAAACCTTTCTATGTATCAAAAGGAGGAATTGAAATAAAAGTGTTGGGTACCCATTTCAATGTGAATACCTATGATGATGGATCCCCCGCCAGTGTTACACTTTTGGAAGGATCGGTTAAGGTTACCAGTGAAGGAAAACATTCCATGCTTGTTCCCGGCCAGCAGGCAAAAATGGTTGGTGCAGCTATTCGTGTGTTTGACAATGTTGATATGGATGAAGTGATGGCATGGAAGAATGGCAAATTCCAGTTTGGAGAGAACACAAGCATTGAAACCATCATGAACCAGGTAGCCAGGTGGTACAATGTAGAGGTCGAATACAGGGGTGCGGTCAACCAGCATTTCTGGGGCTCCGTATCGCGGGATGTAAATGTATCACAGGTACTGCATAAAATAGAGAGTACGGGAGGTGTGAAATTTAAAATTGAAGGAAGTAAAGTGCTGGTGATGCCCTAGGTAAAACACCGGCTACATTGATAGATCTGATTTAAGGATATACTACTGTAACCTATTGAAACTGTTTTCCGGTATCATTGATCTGACTGCTATTTATTCACCAGACTAAAACGATGCTATGCTATTTTCGCCATTTTCCAGTTTACGCCGCCAGGGAAATGTTTTATCCGTCAGGAAGTTGCTGCAAGGGATATGTGCGACCGCTTTATTTTCATTGCTGCTTTGCCAGCAGGTAAGCGGCAAAGGTTCAACTATTCCCATTACATTATCTGAGAAGAACGTTTCACTACAAAAAGTATTCAAAGAAATTCAAAAGCAAACCGGCTATGATTTCCTTTGCACGTACGAGCTTTTAGAAAAAGCAGGAAAAGTATCCGTCCAGGTAAAAAATGCTACCCTGGAACAGGCGTTGGAAATTTGCCTGAGGGGAACTGACCTTACTTATCTTATCCTCGACAAAACCATTGTAATCAAACAGAGGGTAAAAAGCCCAAACGAATCAGCGGCAGCTGATCAAAACCTGCCGCCTCCCATCGAAATTTCAGGTAAGGTCACAGACGACCAAGGCAATCCTTTGACCGGGGCATCAGTGAAAATAAAGGGCACCAATATAGGAACGACCACCGATGCCAACGGGATGTTCACTTTAAGAGGTATCAGTGAAAATGCCTCTGTTGAAATATCTTTTGTTGGATTTCAAACACAAACTATTACAGCCAAAGAAAATGGTTTGTTGAACATCGTATTGATAAAGAGTGAAAACAAGCTGGATGATGTGCAGATAGTATTGGTTGGTTACCAGGCACGCAGGCGCTCGGATCTTTCCGGGGCTATTTCGATGGTAAATGTAGGTGGATTGGCCAAACAGCCGGTATTGAACGTGGACCAGGCTTTACAGGGTAAAGCCCCGGGCGTGAGAATAACACAAAATACAGGGCAACCAGGTGATGGTGTAGTAGTCAGGATCAGGGGTGTGGGAACCATTAATGACAACAACCCACTGTTCATAATAGATGGCGTTCCAACTAAGGACGGTATCAATTTTCTATCTCCCAATGATATAGAGTCGCTGGTAGTATTAAAAGACGCTTCTTCAGCAGCAATCTATGGTGCCCGCGCCTCCAATGGTGTGATACTGGTAACTACCAAGGCAGGTAAAAGAGGAACGCCTCAATTTAATTATTCCGGTTATGCAGGCGTGCAAATGCATGGTGATCTGCCTAAAATGCTGAATACAAAACAATATGTAGAGATATACAACGAAGCAGTGAATAATGATAATGCAGAAATCACCAACCCTGCCCTGAAGCGGAAACCTATTCCCGCTGATATGCCCATGGCCAATACGGATTGGCTGGATGAAATATTCCGGACTGCCCCTATTCAAAACCACCAGTTATCGGTAAGCGGGGGAAATGAAAAAACGCTCTACTATATTTCAGGCAATTACTCGAAACAGAATGGGATCATTCTTAATTCATGGTATGAACGCTATTCGCTGCTTTCCAAATTGAATCTGAACCTTACAGACAGGTTAACTGTTTCCAACAGCATCAATCTTTCTTATTCCAATAAAAACAGGATAGGAAGTTCTGGTGATGGTTATGGTGGCAATGGAGGCAGTGTGGTAAGGTATGCCCTGTTTCGCACGCCTGCCATACCGGTGTATGATAGCGTTGGTGTTTACTCCGACCTTCCTGCCTATCCCAATTTTTTTGGCGATGGATACAACCCGGTGGCCCTGGCTAATAAAACTGATAATAAAGAAAAGCAATACAGGGTATTTACCAATCTCAATGCGGAATACAAGATCACCAATAACATACGATTTAAAACAGATGGTGGGCTGGATGCGATCATCACCAATAACAAACGCTTTGATGAAAATTACGGAACCAATTTGCGTGTAAACAGTCCCAACAGGCTTGCACAAAGCACCGCAACGAATTTTAACCTGGTATGGAACAATACGCTGCGTTTTAATAAAGTATATAATCAAACACACAATGTCAACTTTGTTGTAGGTACTGAGGCTATTACCAATAAGACCAATATACATGGAGGTTCAGATAATACTTTTCCTGACCAGATACCCAGCCTCAGGTATTTGAATAATGGATTGAGCCTCTCGAAGACCGTATTTGAAGGGCAGCAGGAATGGTCGCTTTTTTCTCTCTTTGGAAATATCAACTACAGCTATAAGAATAAATACCTCTTTTCAGTGAATGCCCGCCGGGACGGTTCTTCCCGTTTTGGTGCAGACAACAAATACGGCAACTTCTATTCAGGATCATTTGGATGGAATATTCACAACGAAACCTGGGCACAGGAACACTTGTCGATGTTCTCTAAAATCAAATTAAGAGGCAGCTACGGACAATTGGGCAACCAGGATATAGGTAACTATGCTTTCGCATCTATAATTGGCCGTGGTTACAATGCCATTTTTGGTGAATCACCAACCAGCAACCCGGGATATACAGTATCCACAAGAGGCAACGACAAGGTGAAATGGGAATCTTCCACACAGGCAGATGCTGGCCTGGATCTTGGCATCTGGCAAGACAGGCTGAGTCTCGTGGTAGATTATTTTGTAAAAAGAACTTCCGATATGCTCATCCCTATCCCGCTTCCATTGATCGGGGGAAGCGCATCTACGCCATATGTGAATGCAGGAGAAGTAGAGAACCGCGGATTGGAAGTGGAGCTTAATTATGCCAATAACAGCAATAAATTAAAATACAATATCAATATCAATGCTGCCACACTTTCCAACAAGGTTCTTTCATTAAGTAATGGTGAACCGATTCCGGGTGGTAGAATTGATAATGGCATCTATGCCACTTTAACAACGGTTGGCCAACCTATAGGCTCTTTCTATTTATACCAGATGGATGGCATTTTCCAGGACCAGGCAGAGATCATTTCCAGTGCTTACCAGGGAAATAATATCCGGCCGGGGGATGTAAAATTCAAGGATGTAAACAATGACGGTTTTATCAATGAGAAAGACAGGACCTTCCTTGGTAGCGCCATCCCTAAATACACCTATGGTTTTACAGGTAATTTGCAATATTCCAATTTTGATCTTTCTGTTTTCTTCCAGGGCGCGCAGGGCAATAAATTGTATTTGCAGGTAAACCAGGATATCGAAGGCTTTTACAGGGCATTCAATGTAACGCAAAGAGTATATGATGAACGCTGGACGGGTAAAGGATCCGGCAATACCATGCCGCGCGTTTCCTGGTTGGGATCGGCCAATAATAAAACGCCCTCCAGTCGTTTTTTGGAGGATGGCTCTTACCTGCGCCTCAAGAACCTGCAAATAGGATATAACATTCCTCAAAAACTGGTAAACAGGTGGCACATCAAAAATTTAAGGATCTACGTAACGGGACAGAATCTCTGGACCCTTACAAAATATACAGGGCTCGATCCTGAAATGAACACAAGTGATAATCTAAATGCAGAAAAGTATAGGGGAGATGTTGCTGCAGGAATTGACTGGGGTACTTATCCAAGTGCCCGGAGTTTTATTGCCGGCATTAACCTGAATTTTTGATATCCCTGCAAGCGAGCGGGAATTGATATTACTTAAATCGAATTGCTTTATATGAAAAAAAATATTATACTGGTTGTTCTTATCCTCCTGTTTGTATCAAACACCGGTTGTAAAAAATTTATCACCAAAGAGATCGTTGGCGATTACCCCGAGAGCCAGTTTTATAAAACGCAGGCCCAGGCCATATTAGCGATCAATGCAGCGTACCAGCCCCTGGCATTTACCAATTCCAATAATAACCGTTTGTGGGTTTTTGGTGATGTAGCTTCAGATGATGCTGTTAAAGGGGGTATTGCCGGCGACCAGGCAGATATAGAATTGATTGACAAGTTTAATGTAACACCAATTAATGGCAACCTGGAGGCTATGTGGGGATTACTTTATGAGGGGATAACCCGGTGCAATATTGTACTGGCTAAAGTACCATCTATCAGCATGGACCCGCTGTTGCAGTCAAGGATATTGGGGGAAGCCAAATTTTTAAGGGCCTGGTACTATTTTACCCTGGTCAATATATTCGGAGATGTCCCGGTGATACTGGAACCAAAAAATGCGGCTGATCTTCAAATAACGCAATCGCCTGTTGCGGATATTTTTCAAAACGTGATCGAAGCAGATCTTACAGATGCTGCCACCAAACTTCCTGATAAATACAGCGGAGCTGATGTTGGCCGGGTAACAAACGGAGCGGCTACTGCCCTTTTGGCAAAAGCCTACCTGTTCCAGGGCAAATGGGATCTCGCGGCCGTTACAGCAGCGAAGGTGATCAACAGCAATCGCTATAGCCTCAACCAGGTTTACCGCCTCAATTTTGACGCAAAAGTTAAGAACAATGCCAACCCCGAATCCATTTTCGAGATTCAGCATCTTACAGGGCAGGATCCGCAAACCGGTAACCAGTTGAATCAATATTTCGCTCCGCAGGTGGATGGTGGTTATTTCTTCAATGCACCCACCCAAAATTTTGTCAATGAATTTGAAGTTACAGCCAATGGCGACTATGACCCACGCCTGGATTACACTGTGGGAAGAGATACCATGCCATGGTTTAACGGGGAAAAATTCAATAAGGACTGGTCTCCGGAAACAGGATATCTCACCAAGAAGCACCAGCAACCCTTATCCGAAATATCCAAAGCTTTAAAAGGAGATGCGAGCATTGACTACATCGCCATACGGTATGCAGACGTACTGCTTTGGTACGCCGAAGCATTAAATGAATCTGGTCGTCCTGCAGAGGCTTTGATACCACTGAACAAGGTAAGAAAAAGAGCCAGGGAAAGTTATCTCTATGATAATACATTGCCTGGCTACCCGAATATTCCATCCAATTTGTTGCCTGACATCCAATATACCAACCAGGCCGATGTGAGAAGGGCCATACAGCATGAAAGACGTGTAGAATTAGGTTTTGAATTCCACCGGTATTTTGACCTGATAAGATGGGGAGAAACTTATGCTAAGCAAGCATTGCAGGACAGGCCAAATTTTAATTACGCCATCAACAAACATTTCCCGATACCACAGAGTGAAAGGGACCGAAACAAAGCGCTTCATTATTAAAATAAACAGCTTCTTTTCATCACAACAAAAATTAAATAGATTATGCTATTACCAAAAATCAATAATGCCTTTTTCGGAAAACTGGTATTATTAAGCTTATCATTTATGCTGGTTCTTGCCTCCTGCAAAAAAGATTCATCCACACCAGCCCCTACCCCTGCGGATAAAACTGCACTCACGGCAAAAGTAGCCGAGGCGCAAACCTTATATGATGGATCTGTGGAAGGTACCAAGCCAGGGCAATACGAGGCAGGTTCAAAAGCCAGCTTCCAAACCGTATTGAATGCAGCCAAGGCAGTGTTGGCAGATGCCAACGCCTCGCAGACAGCTGTTACCAATGCCCTCGCACAATTAACGGCTGCAATGGACACTTTTAAAACACATTTGATCAAAGAAATAGCCTCAGCTAACCTGATCGGATTCTGGAAAATGAATGGCAATCCTGCAGATTCTTCCGGCAAAGGCAATAATGGAGTATTGACTGCAGGCCATGCATATTATGGTGCAGGTACGCCAACACTTGCCGCAGACCGGTTTGGTCGTGCCAATATGGCCTACCATTTTGATAAAGGTGGAAACATTGAAGTGCCTTACAATACATCTCTGAATCCACAACAATTCAGTATTTCCTTATGGTTGAGAAAGACAGTGGATGGCAGAACAATAAATACAGATACTTATACGATGACCTCTTTAAATCGTTGGAATGGTTATAAATTCCAACTGCAATCTGCCAATAAACTATTCCTGACTGTTAAGGCTGTAAATGGTACAGATACTGCGTATTATGACAGGGATGATGAAACAGCAGTTTTGGACAATAGTACCTGGTATCATGCTGTGGTTACGTTCAAGCCGGGTGAAATGGATTTCTATATTAATGGCGACCTGGTTAAATCATGGACCAATACACCAAATGCACCTATAACTCTTTCAACTCCGATCAATTTTGTTATAGGCCAGGACTTACCTACCAGCAAGTATACAACTGTTGACGGAGATTTCCAGGTAGCATGGGGCGGATATTGGACAGGCGAACTGGATGATGTAATGTTTTACAATGTAGCATTGGATGCCACACAGGTTAAATCCATATACAACAACCAGAAATCTTTATAAGCATATCGCTATGGCTGTAAAGTAATAGCTAAAAAACCTCGCAGTAAAGCTGCGGGGTTTTTTAAAACTTCCTTATTCATCACTGGCCAATCAATGATCATTTTAAAAAGATATTATTACTGCCTGATCGTTTTTCTCTTATTCCTTTCCTGCAGGAACAATACCATACAACATGCAGACATGTTATTCTGGTGTTCCAACAATAACCAGGAAATCAAATTGTGCAGTGCCATCACGGGCAACTGGAATGCAAAGCATACAGCCACACCGGTGCACATGCAACCCATCCCGGAAGGACAATCCAGCGAAGAGGTCATACTTGCAGCGGTAGTAGGCAAATCTACTCCTGATATTTATGCCAATATGTGGCAGGGCAATGTGGAGATGTACGCGCATGCCGGTGTATTGATACCACTGGATACCATTCAGGGCTTTATGGACTTTATTAAAGAAAGGTGCGATAGCAATGTGATCAGGGAGATCACCTCATCGGATGGTCATATCTACCAGGTGCCCTGGAAGGTCAATCCCATCATGACCATCTACAATAAAAAGGCATTTAAAGAGAATGGCATCAATAACATCCCTTTAACTTATTCTGCTTATATCGATGCGGCAGAACAATACAAAAACCATAACCAGAATACGGATAACCATTTCGGCTATACTGCGGTGAAAGCCATCTGGTATGAAAGGTTATTCAATTACTATCCACTATACCTGGCTGCTTCCGGTGGCAAACCCTTAATAGAAAATAATAAAGCTGCATTTAATAACCAGTATTCCGTGCAGGTATTTCGTTTTTTACAAACACTTTATTCAAAAAATTATTTCTCACGGGAAAATACAGCAGCTTCAACTGATCCCTTTGTCATTCAAACCATAGCTACCAAATGGACCGGCCCATGGGAGATCCCATACCTGAATAATATACCTAACAGGGGTTTTGATTTTGATTATTTTCCTCCCATTGTTCCCGATGATCATACAGGACCTGTATATACCTATGCAGACCCAAAGAACATAGTCTTATTTAATACATGCAGAAATCCACGTGCCGCCTGGGAGTTTGTCAAGACCCTGGTGGACAAGGAAGGAGACCTGCAGTTATTAAAAGTTACAGGGCAGCTTCCCCGAAGGCAGTCCCTGGATACAGACAATTTTTATGCTGGCTATTTTAACCAGAATCCGGGTATGCGGCTTTTTGCCAGGCAAGTACCCTTTGTAAAAGGAATAGATAATTGTGAAGTGATCGTAGAGGTCCTGGATATTATTTCACAGGAATATGAGGCCTGCGTGATCTATGGTAAAAAGACGCCCGAAAAGGCAATCAGTGATGCAGCTGAAGCTGTAAATATTCTATTAAGCAAGGAAGTGCATAATAACTAAGCTTTGAAAAACGAACTCAATATAGGAATTGTTGGTGCCGGAAATTTCGCAGCCTTTGCTGCCAGCGCATTCCTTGAACTAGAGGGTGTGCGGATACTTGCCGTATCGGATACCTTTGAACAGGCAGGTCGTAAACTGGCTAACAGGCTGACGGCTACTTTTCACATAGATTATATTCATCTGCTGGCAGATAAACGGATTGATTTAATATATATAGCCACTCCTCCGTTTCTTCACTACACCATCTCAAAAGAGGCCTTAAGGTCAGGAAAACATGTCATTTGCGAAAAGCCTGCGGCATTAAACCTGGAAGAAGCAGAAGAATTGCAGGTAATGGCCAAACAAGCTGGATTATTATACGTGGTTAACCTGATGCAGCGCTACAATCCTTTATACCGGCAGGTGAGTGCTATTATCAATGAAGGCATTCTAGGAGCCTTTCTCCATGGATTCTTTGAGAATTATGCAAGCGATGAATACCTTGATAAAGCGCATTGGTTCTGGAATGAATCAATGAGTGGCGGGATCTTTATTGAACATGGTGTACACTTTTTTGATATGTTTTCCGGCTGGCTGGGCAAGGGAGAGGTCATCAACGCCATACAGTTAACCAGGCCTGGCACTCAACCATCGGTAATAGACAGGGTTCATGCAACATTATTGTACCCGCAGGGGATCGTTAATTTTTACCACGGCTTTGATCAGCCTAAAATATTGGACAGGCAGGAAATGCGGCTACAGTTTGAACGAGGTGATATTACACTTTATGAATGGGTGCCTGTTTCCATGAAACTTCATGGACTTATACAACAAGATGGTAAAAAGCGGCTACTTGAAATATTAGATCCTGGTACTGTAAGCCTGGATAGTCACCATGAAAAAACCGTGCAGGCAAAAGGTAGATTTAAAGATATAACCTATGATGACCTTGTAACCATCCACTACCACAACAGGAAAGACAAAGAAACGCTATACCAACAATTGCTGACAGATATGCTGCTGGATCAATGGCAATGGATCAGGGACAGGTCGCATGCCAGGGTGATCGATGATAGCAACGCGGTGGAATCACTTCGGGTGGCGGTGGAGGCTAAAGAAAAAGCTTTACAATTTTAAATACCATCGGATGTCAACAACCATAACGATGCATAGTAAAAAGTCAGGACGGTTATCAGGCGCCAGGTTATTGCCCTACCTGTTAGTGTCACCCTACCTGGTGTTTGTTTCGGTTTTCGTGTTGTTCCCGGTATTGTTTTGCTTGTTTCTGACCTTTCACAAATGGAATATTATCGCACCCATGCAATTCGCAGGAACAGATAATTATTCAAGACTTTTCCAGGACCGTCTTTTCTGGAAAGCCATTGGCAATACATTAAAGTTCTTATTGCTCCACATTCCCCTTCAATTGGTCCTGTCACTAACCCTCGCCTGGTTATTAAACCAAAAGATCAGGGCAGTATCTTTTTTCAGGGCTTCTTTTTTCATGCCTGTAATCGTTTCAGGCGTAGTGGTCACTATTTTATGGCAGCAGTTACTGGGGTATGATTCAGGACTCATTAACAGGCTGCTAATGACAATAGGAATAAACAAGGTTGGCTGGCTGGTAGATCCTGACATGGCTATTTATTCCATAGCTGTAATGGCAACCTGGAAAAATGTTGGCCTTTATGTGATACTGTTCCTGATAGGATTACAGACAGTGCCACCACAATATTATGAAGCTGCGGAACTGGATGGCGCTTCGCGGTGGCAACAATTTTATCACATTACCCTGCCGATGATCAATCCCACAATTTTCATGGTGGTGATATTGTCAACTATTGGTGGTTTTTCACTATTTATTGAACCCTACATCATGACCGGAGGAGGTCCTTTGAATACCACACTTTCTGCAGTGCTGTATATATACAAACAGGCATTCCAGTATTACAATATGGGTTACTCGGCAACACTTGGCTTTTTCTATGCCATCATGATCATGACCGTGGTAGTATTACAGAAGAAATTCATTGAAAAAGAAGTATAACATGACTGCAAGCCTGAACATAAAAAAAATAATTACCTATGCCGCATTAGGTATTGCAGCCATAACCTTTATCTATCCTTTTATATGGATGATAGGAGCTTCACTGGCACCGCTACATGAAGTAGGGACTATGAAGTTCTGGCCTCAACATCCAACCCTTAGCAATTTCCAATTGATGATCGGCAAGATTCCTATCGGCCGGTCACTCCTCAATAGTTTGCTCGTAGCCATACTTACCACTTCACTGGTGCTGTTGACAGGTTCTACTGTAGGCTATGCCCTGGCTAAATTGCAGTTCAGGGGGAGGCAATTGATATTTTATGTTATTGTATTTACCATGTCACTACCCTTCCAGATCACGCTTATCCCTAACTATATAACCATGGTGAACCTGCGCCTGGTTGACAGTTATTTTGCATTGGTAATACCATTCGCTGTAAGCGCTTTTGCCATATTAATGTTCCGGCAGGCATTCCAGGGATTACCCCAGGCATTGATAGATGCTGCCAGGTTGGACGGTTGCTCGGAATTCAGTCTTATTTTCCGGATTCTATGGCCCAATATCAAACCTACCATCATCACTGTTGCTATTCTCACCTTTATAGGTTCGTGGAACGAGGTGCTGTGGCCATTGATCGTGATCCGGAATGAACAATTAATGACCATGCCTCAATTAGTTACCCTGTTTGCAGTAGGTGGGCGGGCAGACAGCCAGTTAGGTGTCAAGATCGCGGCGGCGGTGTTGCTGGCCCTACCTGTTATGATTGCGTTCCTGTTTTTTCAAAAGCATTTTATACAAAGTATGGCTTCTACCGGCCTTAAGGATTGATAATATAATTAGGTAATAAATGAAAATTACGAAGAGCTCCATAAGATTACACGCCTCTGCAGAAGCAGTGATCAATCAATACCTGCACTTGCCTGGTCCGGGGAGAATAGAAAACACTGTTAAACGGGTGGAAAAACTTTCAGAAGATGAGGTACATGCCTGCATGGCTGAAGTGCATAAGGATTTTTCAGCAAGGCACAGAAACCTGGAAGGTGTGCTACTGGATAATTTTTTAAAGGTTAGCAAGGAATACGCGGCAGATATTTCCTGGTTCTCCCATGCAAGAAAATTATTGCTTGGATCTTTTTTCACTAAAGAGTATGCTATCCAGACGGCGGCTTTATTTAACCCTTCCATTGTTCCGCACCCGGATCAATCGAACCTGGGTCCTGGTGAACAACGCTTCATCATGAGCCTTAGAGCCACAGGTGAAGGACATATTTCTTCAGTGATCTTTAAAACAGGAATCATTGATGATACTGCGCGTATTTCACTGGATGCCGGATCGGGCTATTTTACCAGCCTGAAAAAAAACCCTGAAAAGACTTACAGCATTGATTTTGTAAAGGAAAGGGCAAGCTTATTCCCTCATTTCAATTTAGCAGTATTAGGCACCCTTCCTGAAAAATTTACCGCAAATGAGGCCCTCCTTACTACCAGGAAGGCCTATCCGAAAGATAGCAATGAAGGGATTTCTGTTAAAATACTGGAGGAAATATTCGATACCAATTATGAGCTGCAACCCTCTTCGGGGCTTCCCATGATGGAGAAAGTGATCTTTCCCAACGCCAGGGCAGAATCTATGGGCATGGAAGATGTGAGGCTGGTAAAATTTACAGATGACAATGGAGAGACCTGTTATTACGGAACATATACAGCCTATGATGGCCATCATATCAGGACCCAACTGTTGGAAACAAAAGACTTTGATGTATTTAACATACGTACCTTATACGGAAATGCAGTATCGGATAAAGGAATGGCCTTATTGCCAGAAAAGATCAATGGGCAATATGTAATGATATCAAGACAGGGTGGAGAAAAGATCAATATCATGTTCTCTGAGAATTTATATAAATGGGATAATTACCAGTTGCTGATGGAACCTGAATATACCTGGGAAATGGTGCAATTGGGCAACTGCGGATCACCATTTAAAACAGAAATGGGATGGGTGCTCCTTACACATGGTGTTGGCCCCATGAGAACATATGTAATAAGCGCCATTTTACTGGACCTGGAAGACCCTGCAAGGGTCATAGGAAGGCTGGATCAACCCCTTATCAAAGCAGATGAAACAGAACGGGAAGGTTATGTACCCAATGTTGTTTACACCTGTGGTTATTTGCAACATGGTTCGCTCCTTCTTATTCCCTATGCTGTTTCAGATTCTGCTACAGGCTTTGTAACACTGAACCTGGATGAATTATTGGATGAGATGACCTAATTAAATTATTATGAAAAAAGAATTACAGTTTTTGATATGTCTTTTTGCCATTAGCTGTATGGCTGCTACCTGTAAAAAGCAAAGTACTACCACACCCGTGCCACCAGTGGATTCTTCCCTTGTGAATATGCGTCACCTGGACTATTTATATACTCCATTTCAATTTGGTACGGGCGCGAATGCAGCAGGAATTTATATATATGCAGAAGCACCCGATTACCACCTGGTAGCAGATGCTGATGAAGGGTTTACCTGCGTGGATGACGTAGCCAGGGCGTTGCAGGTTTATGTCAGAAACAAATCTTTTAATTCAGATACAGCTATTCAAAATAAGGCTTCAAACCTGGCCAGGTTCATTTTGGAAATGCAATCTGCCAATGGATATTTTTACAATTTTGTATTCCCGAATCTATCTATTAATACCAGTGGTTCTACAAGCATTAATATACCCAACTGGTGGTCATGGAGAGCCCTGTATGCATTATCAGAAGCAGCACCAATGATCAGGACTAAGGATGCTGCTCTTGCCGGCCGCATGGATCTTGCTATTGAGAAGCTGGTAACCAGGATCAAAGCTGACCTGGTGAACATACCCAAGGACCCAGAAATAGTAAGCGGTATTATTGTCCCCAAATGGTTGCCTGCAGGTAGCGGAACTGACCAGGCAGCAATACTGATCCTGGGTTTAATTCCTTATGCTACCGCCAATAATGATGCAGTGGTCAAAAGTTTTATTCAAAAACTGGCGGACGGCATAGCCTTGATGCAACAAGGTGATGACACGCATTTTCCCTATTCCTGCATCCTGAGTTGGGCCAATACCTGGCATGCCTATGGCAGCGACCAGGCCTATGCTTTAATGAAGGCTGGACAATTTCTTGGAGATCCCGCCTATTCTGCAAAAGGAATGGCTGAAGTGGACAATTTTTATCCCTGGTTACTAAAAAACGGTATGAAATCTTCCTTTGTGGTCGAAAACAATGGTTCCGGGATCCGGCTAAGCAGCGAAAAAACCTATGAGCAGATAGCTTATGGCATCAGGCCGATGGTTACGGCTGCAACAGAAGCATACAGGATCACCCGCCAGGATAAATATGCTGACCTGGCCGGCCACCTTGCCGCATGGTTCCTGGGGGCAAATGATGCGCAAACTAACATGTATGTTCCAGCTACAGGCAGAGGCTATGACGGCATTCAATCTTCCACCAGTATAAACAGAAACTCTGGTGCAGAATCAACCATTGAATCTTTGATGGCCATGCAATTGGTAGAAGAATTTCCTGCTATCAAATCAGCTCTAATGAAATATAAAAAATAATGGCACCTATTATTTCGGATACGATCATTTTATCACCATCAGACATTGACCTGTCTTACTCCCCGCTGCGTAAGGGTCTGAGTGCACCAACCTATGTACTGGGTGCTTTCAATCCCGGGATGTGCCGCCTGCCCAATGGCAACCTGCTGATCATGGTGAGGGTAGCTGAAGCTCTATCCCATGCAGTGACAGAGGATAAAGTGCATTGCATCCGTTGGGAAAATGATCATTATGTTATGGATGCCTGGGATATGGCGGATGTAACGATGAATGACCCAAGGAAATTCAGCATCAATAGGTATAATTTTCCAGTATTTGCCCTCACCTCCCTGTCCTGGCTTTTACCAGTAGAAATCAACCAGGATGGGACCTCCGTAGTACATATTCATTATGATAAAATCATAGCTCCGGCGTCCACAAGCCAGGAATATGGAATTGAAGATGCAAGGATATCGTTTATTGATGGGCGCTATTATATGACAACCTGTTGCGTGAGCTCCGAAAGGCATTCTACTATGTTGTATGTTTCGGACGACGGATTGAATTACAGGAACCTTGGGATCGTGCTGGACCACCAGAACAAAGACATGCTGTTGTTTGAAGGCAAAATACAGGACAGGTATTTTGCCTTGACCAGGCCACTGGGGGAATGTTATTTTGCTTCAGCACCTAACTCCCTCTATCACCCGGGAGCTGCCATCCACCTGGCTTCTTCGCCTGATCTTTTACACTGGAAGCCGTCAGACAAGCCTTTTTTAAGAGCGCGGAGATCATCCCTTTCCAATGTAAAAATTGGCGGAGGCACACCACCCATACTAACAAGCGACGGTTGGTTAATACTTTACCATGGCGTAGAAAACAATTCCGAGGTTGGAACCTATCGAACTTTCTGGGCTTTACTGGATAAAACAGATCCTTCTCAAATAATTTACCTGTCCGATACCATTCCATTACTGGAAGCCAATAATGAATTAACGAGGCGCATAGAAAGCCAGGTTTATTTACATGATGTAGTATTTACCACAGGTATAGCAACATACCAGGATGATTATATTTTGGCTTCCGGGGAATTAGACCTGGCTTGCCGTATCACCAGGGTAAAAAAAGAATATTTTTCAGTTTCATATCACAACTAAGTTTATGGCAGAAGTCATTATACAACATATCTCGAAAATCTATAGTGATACGGATAAAGAAAGAGGAAGAAAAAAAGCTGTGGATGATATCTCATTCACCGCATATGATAAAGAGTTTATGGTACTTGTAGGACCTTCAGGTTGTGGCAAGTCTACGCTATTGAGAATGATAGCAGGGCTGGAAGAGATCAGTGAAGGCAGTTTGATGATCGATGGCAACAGGATGAATGAATTAAGTCCACGCCAAAGAGATATAGCCATGGTGTTTCAAAACTATGCCCTGTATCCCCATATGACTGTTTATGATAACATTGCCTTTGGTTTAAAACTTCAGAATTTCAGCAAGGCTGATATCAGGAAACGTGTGATGGAGACGGCACAATTACTGGAAATAGAGGATGAATTATATAAAAAACCAAAGACGCTTTCGGGCGGCCAGCGGCAACGGGTGGCTATTGGGAGAGCTATCATACGTCGCCCAAAGGTTTTTCTTTTTGATGAACCATTAAGTAATCTTGATGCCAAGTTGAGAAGCCAGATGCGTATTGAATTGCAACGACTGCATCGGGAGATCAATGCTACCATGATCTATGTTACACATGATCAAACGGAAGCAATGACGCTGGGGCACAGGATAGCTGTACTGAATAAAGGAAAGCTGATGCAACTGGATACACCTATGAACCTATATGATCATCCTGCCAATAAATTTGTTGCAGGCTTTATTGGATCTCCCTCCATGAACTTTTTAAAAGGACGTATTAAAAAGGATACAAACCTTTTTTTCGAACATGAGTCGCAACAATGTCCAATTATATTAGGCCAGGACCTGGAGGCTTCTTTAGGCAGTTATGTAAACAAAGAAGTTATACTTGGAATAAGGCCTGAAAATATTAACCTGTCAGGTTCTACCAGTCAATCAGATTGCAGCCTGGACGTTATTGCCTTTGAAAATATGGGCAATGAACAGTTGATCTACCTGTCATTAGGAAATCAAACGATCATTGCCAGAAGGCCTCAAACCCATGAAATTGAAATAGGAGACAAACTGCAACTATCACTTTCAAGGAATAATATGCTGTTTATGGTAGAGAGTACAGGCCAGGTTATTCATACAGCGTTGCAGTCAACTGATGCCATTCTGCCTGGTGCCTGATACACCTGCCAGCTATACAACGAAAAGAGATTATTAACCCTCCTGAACTGATGGCAATAAAATATTAAAACTGGCCCCTTTACCGGGTTCACTTTCCGCCCAGATAAATCCTTTATGATTTTCTACAACCTTTTGTACAATGGCCAGTCCCACCCCGGTGCCTTCATATTCTGATCTTCCATGCAGGCGCTGAAAGAGCTGAAAGATCCGGGCAGCATCTTCGTTTTTAAAACCTATCCCGTTATCAGTAACCTGGATGTTGTAATAAGTTGAACTCCTGCTTTCAACAGGAATGTTTTTTATTTCATTTCCCGGTAACAGTTTAACACTAATATGCACTCTTGCCCCTTCACCTATTTTATGGTATTTAAGAGCATTGCTCAGAAGGTTTTGGAACATTTGCCTCAACTGCCTGGCATCTCCATTAACATGAGGTAAATCTTCATAGACCACAGAAGCGCCATTTTCAATAATAGTGGCTTCCATATCATCCAGCACATCCTGGACCACGGCGGATAAGTCAACATCCTGGAAGCCTGTTATTCCCAAAGAAGTATTAGAATATGCAAGCAGGTCATCTATCAGCACCCGCATTCGGTCTGTTGTCTTCCTGATGCGGTCAGTAATCCGCTTATCATCTTCATCAAGTGATGGATTGATCTTGGCTATAAGCCGATCCATAAAGTAGGTGATCTTTCTCAAGGGCTCCTGCAGATCATGCGAAGCGGCATAAGTGAACTGCTTGAGTTGTTCGTTCAACTGGGTCAGTTCTTTTGTTCTTTCCTCAATCTTTTGTTCCAATAATTCAGCTGCCTTTCTTTCATTGGTTATATCCATTACTGTTCCTACCAGGGATACTGGCTGGCCATTTTCAAACATATATTTACCATTCAGCCGGATCCATTTCAAGGTATTGCCGGGAAGTATAATACGGGCTTCGTAAAAAAGCTCTCCTGTTTTTAACGCCTGTTCATGTGCTTTTTTCCTGATGAGAACATCCTCAGGATGTATTTTTTCCATAAGGAACCTGTGCGTGATTGGCTCGCTATCTTCAATGCCAAATATGTCTTTTAACCGGTCTGAGTAAACTATCTGTTCGCGCTCCAGGTCAATATCATAGGTGCCTAGATGGGCTGCAGCCGCGGCAAGCCTGGTACGGGCTTCGCTTTCTTCAATTTTCCGCCGGGCCATGACCTGCTCTGTCACATCGGTAGCTACCACCAACAAGCCTGAAATGCTACCATTACCCTCGCGAAATGGTTCATAAACAAAATTGACATAGATATTTTCCACTTTTCCTTTCCTGGGCAGCGGTATAGGTCTTTCATTAGCTGTAAAAGTTTCCCCTGTGGTATAAACATGCGATAATACTTCTTCCAAACCCAGGTGCCTTGCTTCTGGCAATCCATCAAATATGGGTCGGTGTAACAGTTCATCAGCCCCTCTGCCCCACAATTCATACATTCTTTCATTGGCAATTTCCAAAATAAAGGAAGGACCTTTAAGTATACTCATGGCAACAGGGGATTGTAATATTGTATTGCGAAGGTTTCGTTCGCTTTCCCTAATCTTCCGGGTAGCCATTACCTTGTCGGTAGTTTCAATACAGGCACAAAACAATCCACCTACCTTACCTGATTCATCCATGACCGGGCTATAGGAAAATGTAAAATAAGTTTCTTCTATATAGCCATGCCGGTTCATATATAAAACCTGGTCATCAGACCAGGTGGAATTACCATTGAAAACGCGATCTACGAGGGGACCCAGGTCATCCCAAATCTCAGCCCAACCTTCCTTGCCCGATTTGCCTAAAAGAGTGGGATGCTTTTCCCCGGCAATAACCCTGTAAGCATCATTATATATTGTGGTAAGGCCAGGGCCCCACCATACAAACATGGGAAATTTGGAGTTTAACAGCAGGTTTACTGTGGTGCGCAGACTTTGTGGCCAGGTTTCAGGCCTGCCAACAGGTGTAATACTCCAATCCTTTGTGCGGATCAGTTCACCCATAGAGCCACCATTATTAAGAAAAGCAGGCGACTGCGCATCCTGGATCATCATGTTAATTGTAACTGATTAAAGGGTTTAAGGTCAAAAATATTGCTTTTTATTATCCGAGTTGAAGGCTTATGCAGCTTATAACTAATAAGAATATGCCAACCCCAAATATCAAAACACTCTTTTCAAATTCTTAACAACAACTCTTTACTATTCTTTGTTCAGTATCAATCCTGAGGAATAGTATTCAAGGCCCCATAATGTCAGAAGACATTTTTTGAACGAAATTGGGACATTCCTTACTCAACGATCATAAGGCTTCATTCATCGAAGCAGAATAATATTCACTTACAGATCAAACTAAATTTGTATTTCATTCCCTGGTCTTGTGGGAATTCTTTTCACTCCGGCTAACTTGAAAAACCATGGATATTCTGACAAAACAACCAACCATACTTTGGGTAGATGATGATGTTGATGACCTCATGATGATCGGGCATGTATTGCACGATATGGGTCAAAAAGTCAATGTAATGGAAGCAGGCAATGGCAAGGAAGCACTTGAACTGTTGCAGGAACTGCATGATCAGGAACAATCGCCCTGTCTCATTGTGCTGGATCTGAACATGCCTGGTATGGATGGGAAGCAGACCCTGCAATATATCCGTAGTCAGAATCATTTTAAGACAATTCCCCTTGTAGTATTTACTACCTCCGATCGTGAGGCTGACATCGCCTTTTGTAAACAATTTAATGTCCCGCTATTTACCAAACCTATTGATTATAAATCCCTTAAAAAGACCATGGGGGATATAGTAGGATTTTGCAAACCTGTATATCAATAAGACTCTGATCCTCCCTGAGATAATGCATTATTCTCTATTCCAATATTCTTTTAACTGTAGTACTGTAACTAATTTACTTAACTGTGGACTCTTTTGCTAACCAGACATTTATAATGAGGTGAATTCTTTACACAACTTCATTAAATAACCAGGTTAAAAGTTCATTGTTTCTTTGAATATTTTCAGCACAACAATTGATAGTAGAACAAGGTCAGCTAACCTTGTAAACCAGTGATATGGATGCCATAGTGAGAATGGGAGATGCTTTTATTCATTATAATATTTCCCGCGAAGCCCATGGAATTTACCAGGCCCGCCTGGTAAGGTACGAAGGGTGCCCTACTGAAGAACCGCCCCCTGAATTGGTTTTGACCAGGGGTTATCGATGCTGGGCTGGCAGTGCCGATTATCCATTACTTTTAAATGAGTTGGGAAAATTGATAGATTCGCTCTCTCCTGCTAATGAACCCAATATTGATACTACCATGGGAAGGCCTATAGCGCCATAGGTTTAATCAGTATTTATGTTGGATGACAGTTACTATAGGTATAGTAAAGGAATTATTGAACAGGCAAGAGGATGCTAAAGGTGGCACCTTTTCCCGGTTCACCTGTAGCCTTTATATAACCATTGTGGTTTTCGACTACTTTTTTGACAATTGAGAGACCCACTCCTGTTCCTGCATATTCATATTTACCATGAAGCCTGGTGAACATTTGAAATATGCGCTCAGCATCCTGCTGATCGAATCCGATACCATTATCTGTGACCTCAATGAGATGGAATTGATTATTCCATAATCCGGAAGGGACGTTCATGCCAGAATCCACCCCCGAAACCTGCCGTGAAGTGACAGAAATAACAGGAACTTCCCCCTGCTTACTGTACTTAAGTGCGTTGCTTACCAGGTTTTGAAACATTTGCTGCAATTGCCGGCGATAACCCTTTACCTTAGGAAGTGTGCCAATGTTGATTATTGCCTGTTTTTCCTTAACCGGCACTTCAAGATCATCAAGCACTAAAAGAAGCTTTTTGTGAAGGTCAATTTCTTCAATTTCTGACTGCCGATGGTTTACCAGCGAATATTGCAATAAATCATCGATCAGTAAACGCATACGCTCAGTTGCTTTTTCCATACGTGACAGAACATCAAGCTCTTCCTCATCCAGTCTTTCACTGATTTTTGATTTTAAACGCTCGGTAAAAAACTGGATTTTCCTGACGGGTTCTTTCAGGTCATGTGATGCGGCATGTGCAAATTCTTCAAGACTGTTATTGGAGCGTTTTAGTTCTTCCACCACTGAGGCCATTTCCAATTGCAGTTTTTTTACATCGGTATAGTCGGTAAATGTTATTAAAACGCCTTCTTCAAAAGGTGTGCACATAATATCTATCCAGGCATCCCTATTTTCAGACCGGTAATGAAACTCTACCCTATTCACCTGTTTTCTTTCAAGGGTATCACAAAAAAGATCAAATAAGCCATTTCGTTTATAATCAGGAAACCAATCACTTCCCAAAGAGCCTACCAGGTCATCGGGCTGCCTGTTAACATAAGATGCTACGGTACGATTAACAATAACAAACCTGAAGTCGATGATAATTCCCTGGTCATTAAATACCGGAACAATATTAAAAATCCCTGATTGAGAGCGATTAATGATCGTTTGCAATTGCCCTGCAGATTGTTCTATGGCTATTTGAGCTTCCCGTGAAGATGTGATATCTGTAAATATTGTAATTATATGTTCTGCATCCATCCTTGAGATGGATATTTCCAACCAGCGACCCGTAGATTCCAAAAGATACTGTGTTTGAATGGGTTCTCCTGTTTCCAGTGTTTGTACACACATCCTGAAATAGGCTGATTCCCTGATGTTCGGTTCTAACTCCACAGCAGTCTTACTAAGATATAGCTCCTTTGGAATGCCTGTAAAATTTATTGCTGCATCGTTGGCCAAAATAGTACGCCCATCAACCACCCTACCTTCACTGTCACGCATAACCTGGGTTACAGATATGCCGTTAGCAGAATATTTAAGGATATTATCAAGTAATGTATTTTTTTTCTGCACTTCAGAAAGTGCGTTTTTAAAATCTGTTATATCTGCAAAGTTGACATAGATCTCCTCTTCTCCCAGTTTAGTCACCACCACATCATACCAGGAGTTTAATCCATCTCCCTTATAATACATCTGGTGCCTTACTGATTTTCCGGTTATTAAGACCTGGCAGTTGAGATCAAATGTTCCATTTTCTTTGGAAGAAGGAAATAGGGACAGATAACTTTTACCAACAACCTGGTCTTCCGGAAGGCCAATTATCCGAATGAACTCATGGTTGATGCTTGTTATGAGAAAATCAACTATTTCTCCTTTTTCATTTTCAATTGCCTGGCAGGAGAACCAGCCATTGAGCGAATTATTTAAAATAAGATTGGTCAGTTCCGCCTGGCGCCTTTTTTCCCTACGTTCCTTAACTTCTTCAGTAATATTAATGGCCACGGTAAGCACACCGTTTTCAACGGGTAATCTTTTTACCCTGAAATGTTTATCCAACACTTCATTAAAATAGGAAGATTCTGATGGAACTCCAGATTCATAAACCTGCCTGAGTTGGTCAAAAAGTATGGCCCTGGTACCACTATCAGCTCCGGGAACGGACTTTGCCTTTTGTCCCACCAATTGATCCACTTCTAAATCAGCCTGCCTTGCTGCTTCCTTATTGCAGTAAATGATCTCAAAATCTTCCAGGCCTTTTCCTGACCCATTTCCGAAAAAAGGTACAAAATATACGATTGCATCTGGCTGATTATCCAATATGGCATTTAGGAGGATACCGTTCAGAGGGAAACTGATCATGTCAAAAATGTGATTAATGAAGATAACTACTTTGCTTTTTAAATTAATGTATCAGCAAATCCAGGGAGCCCTGCTTCATTCAGAACTTCACACTTAAAATAGAAATGTAATTATTGTACCAGACCTGTAAAATGACAACTCATCATTTATTGCTCATATTACAATTTTACCCATTCATACATAAAATCTTATGAAATCTAATGAGTTAGCAGCGTTTCCTATGCCTGGATCGTTTTATTATACTATAATAGTAAGTAAATGAGACTTAGATCAGTTCTATATAAAATATTGCTACCAGCAATTCTTTTGGGTAATGACTTTTCATTATTTCCACAACAGCCTCAGATGGACTGGCACCTGGTAAAGAATAAAAATGATATCCGTGTTTACACAGCTGACAACCGGGCTTCGGGATTAAAGCATATAAAAATCAATGCATCCTTTAATGGAAAGATTGCAACGGTAAACAAAATCTTTAGAAATATACAGCTTCAAAAAAACTGGGTTTATGCAACCCGCAATGCCTACCTGGTAAAACAGGTGGATGATAACCATATATTGTATTATAATGAAACTTCGCTTCCCTGGCCTTTTAGCGACAGGGATGCTTCCATATTAATGACTATTGAAAACAAGACAAATTCCATTTCTATCATCCAGACCGCCAGGCCTGATGCCATACCCATAAATAAGGGCATTGTACGTGTGCCAATGCTGGAAGGTAAATGGGATATAAAAGAAGATGGAACGGGCCGGCTTACTATAGAATATTTACTTGACATTGACCCCGGGGGCTCGATACCCGGGTGGATGGCCAACCTTTTCATCAATAAAGGGCCATATGAGACATTTCTCAATCTTCGAAAATTACTGAAAGAATAGAATTCATGCTTCCAGGCCCTTAATTAAATATGTAAATGAATAAAATGGGCTCTTTTACTGGTTCATTGAAAGAACGCGGTCCCAGTTTTGAATAGAGTTATATCGCTGAAATTTTAAAGGTCATAGTTTATGTCAAGAAAAGAACAACTTATTTGTGAAGGTATAAAGTGGACCGACATAACAGATCCTTCCATGAATGAGATGGAAGCGTTGAGTAAGGAATATGGTCTCAACCAGCATATTGTCAGGGATTGCATGCAACCTGAACATTTGCCAAAATATGAGTTTACAGATGGTGTACATTTCCTGATACTTCGATTCTATTCTCATACGCCGGATAAAAGGTTGGTCACCATACAGGATCTTACCAACAAGATCGCTATTTTCTACGATGACCATTTCATGATCACCATACACAAATCAGAAACTCCCTTTTTGGATATGCTACGCAAAAAATATGTAGCAACAGGCAGGTGTGCTTCTACCACCAACTTGCTTGCCCAGGTAGCCTGGCACTCCCTCGAAACCTATGATGAGCCGGCTAATAGGCTGTCTGAGCAGGTTGATTTTTATGAGAACCAGATCATGCTTAAGAACTCTGGCAACGATCATATTGAATCACTGTATATTTTAAAGCGTGAAGCTTCCATAGGGCATAAAGTACTGATGCTGATGCTTGAACCAATCAACCACATTTATATCAAACCGGGTGAGGAAGCTGCCTTGCAGGATGTTAGAGACCAACATTTGAAAATGCAGACCCTATACACCCAGGTTTTGGAAGAATTAAACAACCTACTAAATCTTTCGATGTCTTTTTCGGCGCAAAAAACAAATGAGGTCATGAAGGTTTTGACCATTTTTTCCGCCTTTTTTCTACCCTTAACCTTTATAGCGGGAATATATGGTATGAATTTTCATTATATGCCCGAATTGACCCAAAAATGGGGCTATCCTGCTTCCTTAGTGGTGATGGCAATCATTACTATCAGCATTTTTTCCTGGTTCAAACGCAAGCATTGGCTATAATAAAAATATATCCACTATCCTTCTACAATAAACTACATAATAGATGGCTTGATCTTTTTGTATAGAATTATTGATTGTATTTCCTTGTCCCAAAACAGGTAATCCTTGTTTAATAAAAACCATTTCTTCCAGGCATCAAGATCGCTGGCTGAAGGATGGAACTGACCATAATAGCTTCCATCAGCCTCGGAAGCTATGCCGGTAAGATCCGTAAAAAAACTTACAGCTTCGGAGATCTTTTGAAGTGATTTTTCCTTTTTATCCAGGTAATTCTTAACGACTTGAAGGTTGGCATCTACCAGTTTGGTTACAGTTGAATCAGGAGGTTGAGCCAATATTTTTAAACTGAGGATACAGAATGCCAGTACAAAAGTTGTTTTCATAAAACAGGATTTTGAGAATTGGTTTAATTGGAACCAGGAAACAATTCTTTTACTAATATCAACAATTCAGTTCTAAAATAAAAATATCACTACCATTTATTGACTTGTATAAGCTACCAAACCAACAAAGTTCAATTTTGAAGAAGAGCCTAACCAGGATCATTAAAATTCTATTGGTTAAAGCAGAACTTTATCATTCTGCAGGTAATTTTTAAATTGTAGTTGCAAACCAGGTTTAAATGGAAATCATTGTCAAACATGGGAACCGGGCAAAGGCTATCATTGTAAATTCCATTACCCTTTACCGCCTGTTTGCCTCCTTCGTGTTGCTGTATTTCATTGTAATCAATGATTTTACCGTTTTTAAATGGTTGCTGCTGGTAAGTTTTTTTACTGATGCCATTGATGGTTTTTTAGCCAGGAAATTCAATGTAACCAGCATTATGGGTTCTAAATTTGATTCCATTGCTGACGATCTTACCATATTAATGGCAGTGATAGGAGTCTTTGAATTCAAGCCAGGATTTATCAGCCATGAAAAGTTTCTAGTTATAACACTTCTGGGTCTCTACCTGATACAGACCATAATGGCATTAATAAAGTATGGGAAGATCAGCAGTTTTCATACGTACCTTGCCAAGTCTGCTGCTATTGCCCAGGGTTTGTTCCTGGTATTTTTATTCTTTTTACCTCAATGGCCTTTAGGATTGTTCCGGGTAGCTGCAGCAATAACCATCCTGGATTTATTAGAGGAAATTATATTGGTAACTATGCTTGCCAAATGGCAAACTGATGTAAAAGGCATCTATTGGGTTATCAACAAAAATAACCGGCATGAAACGATATGATGCGAGATCCAAACTATTCCCCGGTATTCTTCAGAACAAGTAATGGAATGTTCAATTCGAAACTCAGATCATCTGTATAGATGGCACCAGTGATCCTTTCAAAAAGATTATGATGGTGCGCCATCATGACAAGTAAATCTGTAGGATGATTTTCAATATATCGCAAAATTCCTTTTTCAACATCATCGGATTCTACTCTTTCGTATATATAACTTGTTCTGGATAAAGCCAGGCCTAACTGTAATTTCTCAGGCACTTCCGAAACTTTAAGATCAGCGCCTTTAGGATCTATATGCAACACCCGTAAAACAGGATCAAACTGTTCAATGAATTGAAACATTGGTTTGAAACTATACCCTGTGACCATTTCAGTAAAATCCACCGCAAGAACTATATTTTTAACAGGGGTGAATGAATAAAATTCAGGAATTACCAGGACGGGAACTTCAGTTTTGCGTATGGTTTTTAATGTTGCACTGCCCCAGATCTTATTTCTATTCTCACCTTTCATTCCCATAATGATAAGGTCGACATTTGTTTGTTTTGCAATTGAACTTATGGTATCACCAGTATACCCAATTTCGATATCACCATGTACCTCTACTCCATAGTTTTCTTTTATGAATTTCACCTCTTTGGCGATCAGTTGCCGGTTCTTTTCATGCTGTTCAGTTTCAGTGTACATCCATGGCTCAGGACCAATAGCGGCAGGGATGAATTCCAGGTAAACATGCAACAATGATATTTCCGCACCTGTTATTTTTGCCAGTGAGGCGGCATATTCCTCTGCAGCACGCGAGGAAGCAGAGAAATCAATAGGAACCAATATCTTTTTCATGATATAAGGTTTTGATGTCATCAAGCTGACCAAAGATCAATAACTCAAACGCTTTGAGAAATGACAATGGTTGCCAAAATGCTGATGGTCATCACCCTATTAAAATATTATCACAAATGAAATTCTTTCATCCGCACCAATAAGTAATTGACAGTACCAATCTTTGGATAAATACCTCCCTGGTATTGCTCTTTCACTTAAGAATCATCACAGGCTTTTTGGAGTTGCGGTATATAGCCTCAGAAATGCTTTTATGTGTCAAAGCGTATAAAAAGCTATACTTACCCGGAAGGGCTATAATGATTTCCACAGGATGTTTTGCTTCGAAATTCATAATGCCCGTGATGATGTCTGCTTCATTTGTATAATAAATGTGATGAGGAAAATTCTTTAATATTTGATGGAGTTTTTCCTCACTGGCCTTGAATTTATCATCCGGGTGAAGATATCGTTCCCTGGGATCAACATTCAGTACCTCCATAGTAACATCCCCCCAGGCAGTGGACCTGGGAAGACTATTTAATTTTTCCAGCCATTGGATGGCATTAAAATCACAGGGAACGAGTGCATGGCTGACAGGTTTATACACATAATCGGCTGGTACAATCAATACACGTACCGGGCTAATCTTGGCAATTGTTATCACATGACCTGAAATATAGCTATCACTTGAATAACTATAATGGTCACTGCCCAAAATAATAAGGTCCACTCCTTCTTCTTCTACTACTTCTATAATTGATCTGATCAAAGGATATTCACTAACAGCCGTCATGACCTTAGCAGCAGGTAATGAGCCCGCAACTTTTTTGCAAAGCTTATCCAGTGCGGCCACAGTTTCTTCCCTTTCCATGAGTTTATAATCCTGGCAGACATTGCCATACTCTGCGGAGACAATGATCGATTCAAACATGGAGTCGTATAGAGATTTTAAAAGAATGATCCTGTCATAATCATATCTACGGGACCATTGCATTGCAAACTCAAGCGCATTATCAGATGTATCAGAAAAATCAACCGGCACAAGTAATGTTTTCATATTGCTGTTGCTATTTTAAGAGATACTCAACACCAGACTGAGGTCATTGAAGTTAGCAAATTGTTTAGTACAGTTTGCAATCTCCGATAGTTAAAGTGACCAGGCTTACGAAAGGCCGTAACTGTATTATTTGTCTAAATCGAGCTAGCTTTTACTCTTGACCTGATAATAAAACTACTGTTCGCCATCAGTAAAAACACTGATGAGAATCATAGCACCACGATTCCACCTGGAATAGTTTTACCGCACCAATGAGTCCTCAGATCGTGTATTCAACTGATGCAATATTTATTCTGCACAATCAATTGTAATTATGAAAAGTACTTCAGCGATGAATAGTGAATTGCCAGCAACAGATCCCCGGGTAAAACTTCTTGCAGCCAAAATAAAAAAGGAAAACTTTAAACCGGATGCGCTTATCGAGATCCTTCATTCAGCACAAAACTCCTATGGCCACCTGCCAATGAATGTGCTGGGATATATAGCAAAGGCACTACACCTGCCACCTTCCAGGATCTATTCAACTGTAACCTTTTACCACTTCTTCTCACTTAAATCAAAAGGTGAACATACCTGCCTGGTTTGCACTGGTACCGCCTGTTATGTAAAAGGAGCCCAGGCGATATTAAATGAATTGGAAAGGAAGACCGGCCTTAAAGCCGGCCAGGTTTCGGCAGACAATAAGCTGGGAGTGCAGGTAGCAAGATGCATAGGCGCATGTGGCCTGGCACCGGTAGTTGTTTTAGATGACGAAGTGCAGGCAAAAGTTACGGCTGATGAAATCATCAATAAGATCATCGATAAAATTGGGACAAAATGAACAGACAAGAATTCAAAAACCTGATAGTTGCTGAAAAGGATAAAATAAAAAACAGCTCTTTCAAGCATAAGATCTGTATTTGCTGTGGAGCTGGATGCATTTCTTCCGGGTCTGAGGCTGTGATGAAAAAATTACAGGAAGAGATAAAAGAGAGAGGATTGGAATCTGAAGTAGAAATCATTCCAACGGGTTGTATGGGACCATGTAACCAGGGGCCTTTGATGAAATACCTGCCGGAGAATACCATTTATCAAAAAGTAGATTGTTCAAATATTTCCGGGATAGTTCAAAGCCAGCTAATAGAAAGGAAACCCATTGAAGATTTGCTCCTATTTGCCGACTCAAGGCCAAAGCCTTTTTCTAATGCAGATGAAGATCCATTTTTCAGTAAACAGTTAAAGATCGTATTGAAGAATTGCGGCAACCTAAATCCTGAAAGGATTGAAGATTACCTGGTCCAGGAAGGCTATAGTGCATTGGACAAAGCCCTGTTTGAAATGTCACCAGAAGATGTGATCGCAGAGATCAAACATAGCAGGATGCGTGGACGCGGAGGTGCAGGTTATCCAACAGGTTTGAAGTGGGAAACAGTATATAAATATGTGAATGACCAGAAATATGTGATCTGTAATGGAGATGAAGGTGACCCGGGCGCATTTATGGACCGAAGTGTATTGGAAGGCAACCCTCACAGGGTTTTGGAAGGAATGGCCATTGGTGGATATGCTGTTGGGGCCAGTAAGGGTTTCGCATACATAAGAGGTGAATATCCCTTGGCCATCAAACGGTTCGAAGCTGCTATCAAACAAGCTAAGAAAATAGGCTTATTAGGATCTAATATCCTGGGCAGTAATTTTTCATTTGATGTGGAAGTAAGAATTGGTGCCGGCGCCTTTGTTTGCGGTGAAGAAACAGCTCTAATTGCATCAATAGAAGGAAAGCGTGGTACACCAAGACCCAGGCCTCCTTTCCCTGCAGAGAGTGGTCTGTGGGGCAAACCAACCCTTATTAATAATGTTGAAACTTTTGCTGGTATAGCCCCGATTATAAATAATGGCGGTGAATGGTACAGCGAGATCGGTACACCAAAAAGCGCAGGAACAAAGGTCTTCGCCCTTGCAGGCAAGATTAATTATTCAGGCCTTATAGAAGTACCCATGGGCACATCGCTGAGAGAGATCGTTTTTGATATCGGGGGAGGCATTCAGGGTGGCGGCGATTTTAAAGCTGCTCAAACTGGCGGACCTTCTGGAGGGTGCATACCCGCTGAGCACCTCGATGTGAAAATGGATTATGAAGCCCTGGTTAGCCTTGGTTCTATCATGGGTTCAGGAGGGCTCATCGTTATGGATCAATCCTCTGACATGGTGGATGTTGCCCGATTCTTCATGGAATTCTGTATGGATGAAAGTTGTGGCAAATGTGTGCCTTGCAGGGTGGGTACCAAAATGATGCACGACCTGCTGCAGAAGATATGTGATAACAATGCTTCAAAAATCGACCTGGAAAGGCTTGAAGAATTGGCAGTGTATGTCAAAGAAGCAAGTTTATGCGGACTGGGAGGATCTGCACCCAATCCTTTGTTAAGTACCCTTCGCCATTTCCGCAATGAATATGAAACCCGGATAGGCAAATACGAACAAAAGCATATTGATGTACCCCAAACATCTGAAGTATGAACACCATAGAAATTAAGATCAATGAAAGGCCTTTAAAAGTTGTGGCTGGAATAACTATCCTCCAGGCCTGCAGGGATAATGGAATAGAGGTATTGACCATGTGTCATCTAAAAGGCCTCACGGATATAGGAGCCTGCCGGCTTTGCCTGGTAGAGATTGAGGGCGTCAATAAATTACTTTCGGCCTGTACGACAAAGGTGGCAAGCAATATGATTATCCGCACTGATACTGAAAAGATCAAGCGATACCAGCGCATCACTACAGAATTATTTTTCGCTGAAAGAAACCATGTTTGTTCAGTTTGTGTTGCCAATGGCAATTGTGAGCTTCAGGAATTGGGATACAAGGTAGGAATGGATCATATACGTTATCCTTTCCTGTTTCCTCAATGCAATGTGGATACCTCTCACCAGTATTTTGTGATGGATCACAACAGGTGCATCATGTGCACCCGTTGCGTGCGTGTATGCAGTGAAGTGGAAGGAGCTTTTAACTGGGATGTAAAAAATCGAGGCTTCCAGGTAAGGGTGATCTCTGATTTCGATACACCCTGGGGTGAGTCAATTACCTGCACCTCTTGTGGCAAATGTTTGCAAGCCTGCCCAACAGGTGCATTGTGGTCAAAAGATGTGGTACAGGGCCAATTGGAAAAACACCCGGAAATAATTGAGGAGCTGGTTGAAAAAAGAAAATTGTTATTGAGCTAAAACAAATCCTTAATACGTATTTGAATAGCATTTCATTACAAAGTCAATGATCGAAATAAAAAAGGTAAAATGGCAAAGAAAAAAATAGGTACAGTATGGCTCGGAGGATGTTCGGGCTGCCACATGTCACTACTTGATATAGATGAACGGATATTAGATGTTGCCAGGCTGGCAGATATAGTAAAATGTCCTATAGTTGATGGCAAAGGGTTTCCCGAAGTCGATATCGCTCTTGTGGAAGGATCTGTTACCAGCGATGAGCATTTACATGAAATATTACATATCCGCAAACAGGCAAAAGTTTTGGTTGCACTGGGCGATTGTGCAGTAATGACCAATGTTACAGGCATGCGTAATTACCTGCAACTAAATGAGGTCTTTGATACTGCGTATGTCAGTGCTTTAAGCAATGACCAACTGGGAACATTGCCCAGCCACCCGGCTCTGTTACGCTTGCATGACAAGGTACTTCCGTTACAGGAAGTGGTGGATGTAGATTTTGTAATTCCCGGCTGCCCACCAAGCGCTGACGCCATCTTTTATGTACTGTTCGAATTTTTAAATGACAGGGTACCTGATTTAAGCGAAGTAAAAAAACTAAAATATGGTTAACGAAGATAAAAGACAGATCCTCATATCACCTGTCACCAGGATAGAAGGACACGCCAAAATAACTATCCAGCTGGATGATAATGGACAGGTGGATGAAGCATTTTTTCATGTCAACGAGTTCCGGGGCTTTGAAAAATTTTGCGAGGGAAGGCTATATACAGAAATGCCCATCATCACACCACGCATTTGCGGCATATGCCCCGTCAGCCATTCCATAGCCAGCGTAAAGGCCTGTGAAATGATACAGGGTATACAACCAGCATATGCAGGCAATATATTAAGACGTCTCATTCATATAGGACAAAATATCTCATCTCACGCCTTGTCCTTTTTCCATTTATCTTCCCCGGATCTTTTATTAGGATACGACAGTGACCCTGTAAACAGGAATATTCTTGGCCTGGCAGAAAAATTTCCAGACATAGCATTAAAAGGGATCAGGTTAAGAAAATTTGGACAGGAGATCAGCCAGAGAATTACCGGCAAGAAGATACACATAAGTGGTATTGCGCCCGGAGGCATGGCATTTCCTCTTACAGAAGAAAACAGGTTGGCCCTGTTGAATTGGATTCCGGAAGCCCTGGAAACTGTGCAACTGGGTATAGATATCATCCGGAAATTTCATGAAGAGAATGCAGAAATGGTAAGAACATTTGCTGCTTCACCTACCCTCTACCTGGGCACCGTAGGTCCACAGGGAGAACATGAATTATATGATGGTAAGCTCAGGTTCATCGATGAAAATGGGAACATATTACAAGACCAGTTAGATCCTAAAAGATACCTGGAATTTATAGCCGAACGCTCCGTAAGCTGGTCATACCTGAAATATCCATATTACAAACCGCTGGGCTATGAAAAAGGCTTTTACCGTGTAGGACCATTGGCAAGGTTAAATGTTGCCAGCAAAATGAAAACGCCAGTCGCTCAAAAGGAGTTTGAAAATTTCAAGGCATTAAGCGGTGGCAAACCCATTCATGGAACTTTTTATTATCATTATGCACGCCTTATAGAAACATTAAGCAGCGTGGAAGAAGCCGAAATGTTATTGAATGATCCGGAAATTACGTCCTCCCATATTCAAACGCATGGAAAATGGAATTATGCTGAAGGCATTGGTTGCTCAGAAGCGCCAAGAGGAACCCTGTTCCACCATTATATTACGGATGAATCGGGGAAACTATTAAAAGTGAACTTATTGATCGCTACCGGGCAAAACAACCCTGGCATGAACAGGAGTATTACGGAAGTAGCAAGGCAGTATGTTAATGGCAACGATATAAAAGAAGGAATGCTGAACAGGGTGGAATCTACCATCAGGTGTTATGATCCTTGTCTTTCCTGCTCCACACACGCTATTGGTGCAATGCCCTTACAGGTAGAAGTGATCAATGCGGAAGGAAAAATAATAGAGAGAATAGAAAGAGGTTAATTCTTTTGCGAATTGATCCATTCCATTGTGAGGCTAATTGCTTTTGAGCAATTAGCCTTTGCTTTTTCAGAAAGCTTTTCACCTATTCCAAAATCATAACCCCTGACAGCACAAATGAACAGGGATAATTTTTTGTCATAGATCTTTTGAGAAAGTGCACCCAACATAGCAGCATTTACATGGTGAGATGTTGATAATGGAATGGCATTATCCGGAAACAACTCGTAAAGTTCTACTTCACTACCCGTAAGGGAGGCATCTGTTATCAGCACATGGTCAAAAGACAAAAGGTCTTCCACCAATTCAGCATCCAGTTGCTGTACAATCATGGTAGTTATGCCAGGAACTTCCATTTGTTCAATAGCCAAACATATATAGTTACCGATTCCATCATCAGCCCGTATGGTATTACCCACACCAACAATACAGATTTTATTGACTTTATAGTTTGCCACTGTACACTTTAGCATATCCGGGGTAATTGTTCCCCGGTTAAATAATTCACTACCCTCTTGCCTCCTATACGGCTTTTCATCACCACTTTTCCCGGGTGATCCCTTGTTACCTCACCAATGATAGCGGCCTGTGATCCATTACTATCAACCTGCAATTGAGCCAGGAAATCCGCGGCTACCTCCTCCTTAACAATAGCGACAAAGATGCCCTCATTGGCTACATACAGGGGGTCCAATCCAAGCATTTCGCAGGCACCCTCCACCTGTTCTTCAATTGGCAAACTGCTTTGATCAATGGAAAAACCAAACTGGGTTAGCTCCGCTACCTCATTCAATACAGAAGCAAGACCACCCCTTGTCGGGTCCCGCAAGAATTTTATTTGATTTCCAAATTGATCGAGCAATCCTGAAACAGTATGATTGAGATTTACCGTATCACTGATAATAGTGGTTTCAAATTCCAATCCTTTTCGCACACTCATGATAGCTATGCCGTGAGTAGCAATGCAGCCACTAACAATGATCTTGTCACCAGCCTCAATGCGATCATGATGGATCAGGGCATCCGGATGGATAATACCGATGCCGGAAGTATTAATGAAAAGTTTGTCACCCTTACCTTGTTCGACAACCTTTGTATCACCTGTCACTATTTGAACACCAGACTTTCGGGCCGCTTCTTTTATACTTACCAGCACCTGCCAGAATTCCGACATGGTCAACCCTTCTTCAATTATAAATGAAAGAGAAAGATACTTTGGTATTGCCCCACACATGGCAAGATCATTAACAGTACCATTCACTGCAAGTTCACCAATATTACCCCCCGGAAAGAAAAATGGGGATATAACATAGCTGTCGGTGCTGAAAGCAATTTTTCCATTCAACAAAAAGCTGGCACCGTCATGTTGTTGGTCAAGAAGATCATTCTTCAAGAGATCAAATACACCGTTTTGCAATAGTTTATGAGTTAAAAGGCCCCCACCCCCATGACCTAAAGTGATCACATCAAAGTCAAATTTGGGTATGGGACAAACTGTTTTCATTCTGATTATATAATGAGGTTAGCATCGCTTTGCATTACTTTAGCAGACGCATAATGATAATAGGCCGCGCAGGCACCTTCACTGCTTACCATTGGAGCTCCCAGCGGAGTCTCCGGCTTACATGTAGTGCCAAAATTCGGGCATTGAAAAGGCTTCTTCAATCCTTTCATGATTGCTCCACTTATGCATTGGCTGTTTTCAGCTACATAAGGCAACGACAGATTGAATTTTAGTCTTGAATTATATCCCCTGTAAGCATCACAAACCTCGTAACCGCTACCCGGAATATTCCCGATACCTCTCCATGTCCGGTCACTGACCTCAAACACTTCATGTATTGCTTCCCTTGCCATATGGTTTCCATCACGGTTTACTGCTCTTGCATATTGATTTTGTACCAGGTGGAAACCATTTTCCAATTGCTGCACAGCCATTAAAATACCCTGCAACAAATCCACTGGTTCGAAACCAGTGATCACGATGGGGATCTTATATTTTTCAGCAATTGGAAAATATTCATCCAGGCCCATAATGGCACATACATGCCCTGCAGCTAAGAAGCCATCAATAGTATTTTCTTCATCCTGTAAAATTGCGTCCATAGCAGGCGGTACGAGCACATGAGAAGTGAGTATGGAATAATTAGGCAGCTTTAATTTATGAGCCTGGATGACACTTAGAGCATTGGCAGGGGCTGTGGTTTCAAAACCCACTGCGAAGAATACCACTTCTCTTGATGGATTTTCCATGGCCAGTTGAACAGCCTCCAGCGGCGAATACAAAATGCGAACATCAGCACCTTTAGCTTTTGCCTCCAGCAAACTTGTTGTTGATCCAGGCACTCTTAGCATATCACCAAAAGAGCATAGTATTACATTAGGTTGTTGAGACAGGAAAATAGCTTCGTCAATAACACTTATTGGCGTAACACATACAGGGCATCCTGGTCCATGCACCATAGTGATGCCTCCGGGAAGCATATCAAGTATTCCATTCTTCACCAGGCTATGTGTTTGTCCGCCACAGATCTCCATTAAAGTCCATGAGCCCCGGGTTATACGGTGAAGCTCCTCCAGGTATTGATGCACCAGGCCAGGGTCTCTATATTCCGAAAAATGCTTCATAGGGCAGAAGATTTAAGTTCATCCACTTCATCCATTTTACTTAGGTATTCTAAAGTCAGCAAGGCTTCCTGTTCATCCACCACGCTTATAGCAACACCAACATGAACAAGGACATAATCACCAATACCCGCCTCTGGAACCATACAGAGGTTTACCTGCTTCACTATGCCATAAAAAGATACTTTCCCCATCCTGAATGTAACGTCATCCTGATCGGTAATTGAAATGATCTTTCCTGGTATCGCTAAACACATATATTTCAATTTTGGTAGTGAAGAGATTCTTTTCTCATTATGCTTGTATTTTCAATAGAATACCTGGCCAGTTGTCCAAAACCAATGCATTCATCATTGCAACTTAACTGGTGGTGAAAGAAAAGCTGGTGATCATGTGCCATTAATTGAAGGATCAGATCCACAAGTAATGCATTTTGAAAAACACCTCCGCTAAAAGCGATCTTTTGAATTCCAAACTCTTTTGCTGACTGCCTTATGCATTGGGCCAATGAAACAAATACTTTATAGGCAATGCGGCTAACGGGAATACCATCCAGTTTTTCCTGCATTACCTGCTGCACCAGTACATTCCAATCCATCCTGTTTCGTAGCCGTGGGATAGGATAATATTCACCGCTTTTGTCTTCACAACATGCTGCCATGGCTTCCAGTTTCATAGCTGCCTCCCCTTCAAATGAATTGAACTGGATGATTCCCAGCATGGAGGCAATGCCATCCAAAAGCCGGCCCATACTGGAGGTTAAAAGCTGTGGGGGTTGAGCTATTAATTTAATCATATACTCCCTTTCAGGGCCTATAAATGGTTGTAATGCTTCTTGAAAAAATATTTTATGATTATTGAGTAATGATAGCGCTGACAATCTTGGTTCACGACTCATTTTATCGCCCTGCAACCAGGCAAAATAATCCAGGTGTGCAACGCGGTGCATATACCCGGATTCAAATACAAAGAATTCTCCTCCCCATATTTGTTGGTCATCTCCATAACCCGTTCCATCCCATATAACCCCTAACACCGGATCATCAGATTGCATCAGGTTATTTTCTGCAAGTACCGCGGCAAAATGTGCTTCATGATGCTGCACTTCCATAACAGGAATATATAGTTGATCAGCCAGTTCCCGACCAAAATTTGAAATTGCATACTGTGGATGCTGATCTACAATGATTGCCTGCGGAATGAATTGCAATAATTCTTTCAGGTGAGTCAATGTACTTTTATAGCTCAACTGAGCACTATAATCAGATTGATCACCAAGGTACTGGCTTATGTATACATTTTCTCCAGCAACCAGGGCGAAAGCACTTTTCAATTCTGCACCCATCGCCAATAACCCCCTAGATATATTGAATGGATTTACATGATAATTAGGCGCTAAACCACGCGAGCGGCGAATAAGTATCTTTTGACCGGTTGATGTGAATTGCATTACACTATCATCCTGGGGCATTACAATTGCTCTTTCAAATGTCAATACATAATCAGCATATTGTGTCAAGTAGATTAAGGCGTCATCATCCTGGTAAATGATGGGTGAACCACTTAAATTACCACTGGTAGCCACTAGTGGAATATCCATTGAATATGAAACCAGGGCCAGCAAGGCGGTATAAGGAAGCATCACACCAATCCTGGTTAGACCAGGTGCCACAAATTTTGTACAGATCCCTGTTCCGGGTTCATCCTTTAACCTGCACAGAACTATAGGAGCCACGGTGCTTTTCAACGCTGTGATCTCGGGCTCAGATAATATCACATCCTGCTTTGCTGATTCAATGGATGGATACAACACCGCAAATGGTTTTTCAGGGCGATGTTTTCTCTTCCTGAGCAAGTCTACAGCAATTTCATTGGTAGCATCACAAACAAGCAGGTAACCGCCCACTCCCTTTATGGCCACTATATTACCCTCCAATAAAACTTTCTTAATGTCAGCAATTATAGCAGATGCGTCATTGGATAGCTCCTCGCCTTCTTTGCTGTACCATTTCATTGGAATGGTACATTCAGGGCAGGAATTGGTCTGACTGTGGTGACGTAAGCCATAAATATCACTGTATTCCTGCTTGCAGGAAGTGCACATCTCCATTTTCGCCATTGTTGTCTGTTCCCTGTCATATGGAAGACCTGTGAGTATAGAATACCTGGGTCCACATTGCAAACACGTGGTAAAAGGATAACCAAATCTTCTATCCTGCTCATTAAATACTTCAGATAAACAGGATTGGCAGATAGCTATATCCGGAGGAAGCATGAGATCTGCCTTACCGGCATTATTGCTATCATGGATGACAAATGATGAAAAATGTTGGGGCTCTATTGGTTTGATAGCATGTGAAGTAACAATTGCATTAACGGGTAAGTTGTCAACCAGGTATTGATAAAATTCTTCAGCAAGATCTGTTGAGGCATTGAACTGGATGCAAATTCCTTTTTTTGTGTTGGAAACATGTCCTTTGATATCTCTTTGCGTTGCCTGTTTGTAAATGAATGGCCGGAAACCAACTCCCTGCACTAAACCTTTAATATTGATTTCCCAGGTTTGCATCTTAAGAGGTTTGAGGTACTGGCATCCTTTGTTTTAACCAGTCATACCATTCTTCCAATCCTTGTCCCGACGTACAACTCAATTCCAGAATTTTCAGGGCAGGATTTACCTGCCATGCATATGTTTTAGCCTTTTCCAGGTCAAAGGGCACATACGGCAACAGGTCCGTCTTATTAATGATGCAAAGCGTCGAAGAATGAAACATGTCAGGATATTTGAGCGGCTTGTCTTCGCCTTCGGTAACACTCATGATCACTACTCGTTCCTGTTCGCCGAGGTCAAACATAGCAGGACAAACAAGGTTACCAACATTTTCAATAAACAGGACAGAATCATCTTTGGGCTTTATCCCCTGCAAGGCATGAAGGATCATATGTGCATCTAAATGACAGCCTTTGCCTGTATTGATCTGGGTAACTTTTGTACCTGTGGCATGAATGCGATCAGCATCATTTGAAGTATACTGGTCGCCTTCAATTACATAAAATTGGTGGTCCTTATTCAATTCTTTTAGTGTACACTCCAGCAAACTGGTTTTTCCTGACCCGGGTGAACTGACCAAATTCATGGCCAATATATTTTTCCCCAGGAAATAGCCCCTGTTTCTTTCTGCAAGCAGGTTATTGCCTGATAAGATGTCCTGTTCAACATCTATCGATCTTTTACCCTCGTGAACATGGGTATGACCATTTCCATGTGTATGATGATCATGCACCTGCTGACCATGTTCATTAATGGAAACATTTGCAGCATCATTACAACCGCAGGTAGCACACATATCTTTTGTTTTATTATAAATTAATCAGCTTACTGTCAAATTTTTAATCCTTAATTCCTGTCCCTGAAGAATCATTAACGAATGACTATTACAATTGGGACATGGATCAAATAATTCCTGGACAAAAAACACAGTCCCGCATTGCTTACATTTTGCTTTTCCTTCAATAGTATGGATACGCATTAACGACCCCTCCAATAAAGTCTCTTTCACTCCATACTCCCACGCAAATTTCAATGCATCGATCTCAACGGTTGCCAGGCAACCTATCTCCAATTCTATTTCTTCTATCAAAACTGCTTTTGCCTTAGCCGCTTCTCTTTCCGCAATGGAAACGATATTACTCACTATGGAAAGCTCATGCATATTCTAATCTTTTTTTACAACCTTCCTCATCCTTATTACCAGGAATGCTATGCCTGCTATCAATAGTAATGGCAGTGCAAAATGTTCGGGCTCAACGAAATAATGGGTTACAGTAAATCCATCTGTGGAACCATGACCTTCATGAGCCGTTACCAACATGGGCATCAGGATAAAAAGTACGGATGCAAAAGGCAATAATCGTTTCATAAATTCTGCTGTTTTAAATAAGTAATATTAAATACATCGATCACCATAATTACTAAGATGGGTCATTGCCAAAAGTGATACTTATCATAATTCAGGCAGGTAATCAATGAGCTTTCGGATTTTTCGGGAATTCACTGGTCATAAAATGTAATCAAGCACGGCTTTGGGTCATCATCGGGGTTTGCTTTTTGAAGATGTAAACCACGGGTATGGGAAACAGGATGCTCCCCAATGTTTCCCACAAAAAAAATTTATGACGGGCAGGACAAAGAAAAACAAACAAGATATTTTTCCAGAAATCCAGGCAGGCGCTAAAGCAGGAAAACTTTCACAGGCCAGCGATGATGCATGGGAAACTGTTCAACCAAAATTGATCACTAGCCAGGAAGCTGTGGAAGTAGAAGGACACAGCATTTTGCTTACTAATATTGAAAAAGAATTATGGAAGGGAATGACCAAAGCACAAGTAATAACTTACTATAACACCATTGCTCCTTTTATTTTACCCTACCTAAAGGACAGGCCATTGGGATTAAACATCAGCCCCGAAGGGCCTTTTCGGGAAAGTGTATTTATACGGGGTTTAAGAGGACATTATCCAAAATGGGCGAAGATCTATCATACGGAAAGAAAGCACAAGAAAGCTGGCAAGAGCGACACCATTGATTGGCTCATATGCAATGACCTGTCTACGCTGGTTTACATGATCAATTTAAATTGTATAGACCTTCATCCATGGAGCTCCCGGATCATAACACCAGACCATCCTGACTACATATCAATAGACCTTGACCCCAGTGACAATGATTTTGGAAAGGTCATAGAGACCGCGAGAGCCGCTAAAGAATTGCTGGATCAACACAGGATCAAATCATTTATAAAAACTTCGGGGAAATCCGGCATGCATATATTTCTTCCCAGCTCCACCGTACAATTCGGAGAAGCCAGGATCATTGCAGAAAATATCTGTAATGCTATCCACGATCTGGTGCCAGGCATTACTACTACAGAAAGATCAGTCACCAACAGGGGAAATAAATTGTATGTGGACCCCAGCCAGAATGATTACAGCGACAGGTTAGCCGCAGCATACTGTGTTCGGGCCTATAAACAGCCAACAGTTTCTACCCCACTGGAATGGAAGGAAGTTAGTTCCACTCTCCATCCATCGAAATTTACGCTATCAACCATTCTTAAAAGGCTGGAAAAGAAAGGCGATCTGTGGAAGAACCTGCTTTCCGAAAAGGTAAGGACCGGGAATATTAAAGGAATGAATACTTTCCGCTAAATACCAGTGGACATTTTAGTTAAAAAAGAGAAAGTTCATTACTATCTTTTCCCAGCGGAGGCAGGTCCGGCCAGTTAAATGGCTCATCTTTTTGCTTTTTATCAGGTCTCTCCTTTTGCGTTCGAATAGTATGTACCGGGTAATAATTGAGGTTATCTGAAGGAAGTTCATAATCCAATATGGCTTCCATTTCTGCTTCCCCCAGGTCAACGGCTACCCATCTTTGTTCGAGTTGCTTATCTGCTAGGAAAAGGGGCATACGAAACGGGTTATCACCACTGTTATGGATCTGGCACATGATATCATTTCCAGGCCTGGTGATCAGCACAAAGGAATTTTGAGAGGTGCTGAATAATCCTGGTATACAAAAAATTCCCCTGCTTTTCATTTTCACATAGTAGGGTACTTTTTTCTTCCATCCTTTTATTTCCCGGTGTTCATAGATACCTGTAACGGGAATCAGGCATCGGCTATTTCTTCTCCTGTACCATTTTGATTTTTTATCATTCAGTATCCTTTCTGATTGGGCATTAAACGAAATTATTCCAGGTGCCACTTCTATACCCCATTTTAAAGGAATCAGCTCGGGTTTTCCATTCCGGGAAACAATGATAGGATAAGACTTCTCTTCCCGAATCTGGAAATGCCGATTCATGTTGTACTCAAGCCCCAATTGGGGATCCACCACTAATCCCGGAAGATAGTCAGTAACCATTTCAATGGTAGTGGAAAATGAAATATCATAACACATCAGGAAAGCTTTTCTATTTCTTCAAATTTAACCTTTACCTCCCTTCCTTTGTAGCTAAGCCTTACAAATAATTCCCCAAACTGAACCTCGTAGTTGGTAAGCACCAATTCACCTGCCTTGGGTGTCCAGCCAAGAGCGGCAACATACCGCTTAGCTTTTTCCTTCATATGGTCAGTAATGCTTTTTTCCCAATCAGGCCGAAATACCGGGGAATAGATTCTGTAATCACCTGTCGGGGCAGCAGCCCGTCGTAATCTCTCACGGTGCGAAATATCCTGCCAATCATACAGGAAACGGTAAGGGTTATACGCAATGGCACCAAAATGGTCCTGCGCTGTAGTTAAGAGCTCGTAATGGCTTACCAGGAAATGACCCCTGATGCCCTGGTCACCAGTTGTTCTTGCCCGCTCAAATCGTTGCCTGACAAAATATCGCTTGCCTGAAACTATCAACGCCTCCAGCAACTCTGTTGTAAAGGGATGAAATGGATTGAACATATTAACTGGCTTTAATGACCTGGTGGAGTCTTGTCGTGAAAGCATGGGATAAATTGCCTTGTTTGAGCTTCCAGTTTTTCCCATAATCCTGCACTCCGAAACGTACTTTATCCTTTCCAAAAACCTTGTTGAGCTCATCTACCTTTTCCATCAGTTTACGGTCTCTTTCGCTGTTAAGGATTTCAAATAATCCCAATTGGATCTCCTTTTGCGGAATAAGGTCAAGTACCATAACGCCTGCCTTTTGATAATTGTAGCCCTCCCGGAATATCATATCAAGCGCTTTCATAGCATGTTTCATTAAAATAGTGGTCAGGTTTGTGGCTACTTCCAGTTCAAGCGTAACAAATTGAAAATATTGTGCATCCTGTGGACGGTGCGGATTGGTTTGCAAAAACACATGAAGCTTCCTGGCACAGGTGTTATCCTTTCTTAATTTTTCGCCGCAGGAGGAAGTAAACTTGGCTACTGCCTGGGATATCTCATTCTTGCTGGTGATCAGTTTTCCGAATGACCGGGAGGTGCAAATGTTCTTGCGTACTTTGGTGGCTTCTTCCCAGGGAATGCAATTGACGCCCTTTAATTCATTCAATAAGCGTTGACCTACTACACTCATTTCTTTGCGTATCCATTCTTCAGGAGCCTTCCTTACCAGTTCAAGCGCAGTAGTAAACCCTTTATGTATTAGCAATGACTCATATTGCTTTCCAATGCCCCAGATGTCACCAATTTTAGTAGCAGATAAAAGCATTTCCACCAGTGCATCATTATACGCTGAAAATACGCCTTCCATCGGCCTATTCTGCTTAGCATACCGGTTGGCCATTTTGGCAAGTGTTTTTGTGGGCCCGATGCCAACAGTAACAGGTATACCTGTACATTTTCCCACCATTTCCCTGATCTCTTTTCCCAATTCTTCAAGGTCTTTGTATTTCATTCCCGACAGGTCTGCAAATATCTCGTCCACAGAATACACCTCAGCCTTGGGCACCAGTTCCTTTATCACCTGCATCACTCTCCGGCTCATATCATCGTACAGGGTATAATTTGAGGAGAAAACTTTTACCTCTTCTTTTTGAATCAATTCATCTATCATGAAGGCAGGTTGCGCCATCTGGATGCCCAATTTCTTGGCTTCTTCGCTCCTGGAAATGGCACAACCATCATTATTGGATAAAACGATAAGTGCCCTGCCCAGCAGCCCGGGATTAAATACCCGTTCACAGGAACAATAGAAGTTATTACAATCAATAAGGGCAATCATACCGGGTATTTTGATACTTGTATCACCACCGCGGTCACTACTCCCCAGATACGAAAGTCCATATCCTCCGAAATGACCATGGTCTTATACTTTTTATTGGCAGGAACAAGCGTATGCCTGTTCTTGTCTTTTACATAATATTTTACCAGGAACTCCCCATCCACCGAAGCGATTATAATGGAATAATTCTTTGGCCGAACCGATTTATCCACCACCAATAAAGCACCGGGCGGAATGTGGGCATCTATCATCGAATCATTTACAGCTCTGACATAAAAAGTGGCTGCCGGCCTTTCAACCAACTCTTTATTCAGGTCTATCTCCTCCTCCGAGTAGTCTGCTGCCGGTGAAGGAAATCCTGCCTGTACGGTTCCCAGGAATGGTATAGGTTGACAGATCATAGTTACTAAATTATTTAGCAAATCTTAGCCCTTTTTTGCAATTGGCCAATCACAACTTATCCACGTCCCGGATTATAGCTTCCCAAATGCCTCAATCTATTGTCCTAAACATTGTAATTTTCTCGCGTCCTTTGCACACCTGCCTTCCTGGCTAATGAAGCGATCCGGTAGCATGAAATTTTATCCGGTAAATTATTGGAGTTCCTAATCAATTAAGAATTAACCAATAACAAATAACCCCCGCATACTCACCCCCCTTATCTTTGATCCATGCTTAAGATCGGATTATTTGGAACCGGCCACCTGGGAAAATTTCACCTGAACAATTGGAAAGAGATTCCTGGTGTAGAGATCGCGGGTTTTTTTGACCCTAATAATGAAACAGCCGAAGCCATTATCAACACTTATGGCATTCCCCGATTTGACGATGAGGATGCCCTGATCGATGCCTGTGATGCCATTGATGTGGTTACCCCTACCCAATTCCATTTCTATATATGTGAGAAAGCCATTAAAAAAGGAAGACATGTATTTGTAGAAAAGCCCATGGCTCACACAATGGAAGAAGCCAGGACTTTGGTTGCCCTTGCGGCTGAATCAAAGGTAAAATTCCAGGTAGGTCATGTGGAGCGGTTCAACCCAGCCTTCCTGGCTGCCAAAAACCTGGAACTAAATCCTATGTTCATTGAAGTGCACCGCCTGGCACAATTCAATCCCAGGGGAACAGAAGTAAGCGTGATCCTTGACCTGATGATCCATGACATAGATGTTATCCTTAGCCTGGTGAAAAGCGAGGTAAAATCTATTTCAGCGAATGGGGTGGCCGTTATGACAGACACGCCCGATATTGCCAACGTGCGCATTGAATTTAATAATGGTTGTGTGGCCAATCTTACCTCCAGCCGCATATCCATGAAAAAAATGCGCAAGATCCGCCTGTTTCAAAAAGATGCTTACATCGGCATTGACTTCCTGGAGAAAAAGACAGAGGTGATCAAACTAAAGCAGGACAGTGATGAAAATGTATTTTCTTTTGATATTGAAACTCCAAGGGGTACAAAAACCATCGCCATAGCCAATCCAACAGTGCCTGAGGTAAATGCCATTAAAATGGAGCTCCAGGAATTTGTTGCGGCCATTCAAAATAATACCCAGCCTATTGTAAATGAAATCGACGGGTTCAGGGCAATGGAAGTGGCACACCAGATTTTGCACAAGATCAATTATAATCTTATTGTTTCTTAAGTAAATGGGCAACAACAGGATCATCCACCCTTTCTGGTACGCCCTCTCAGATTATGCCATGGGCTTTCTTGCCTGGGCCGACTTTTTTTTCTTCCGTAAGAGTTTATTGCATGAGGGATATGAAACAGATGTAACCTTTTGGTTAGGGGTGTTTTTTATTCCGGCAGGTTGGCTTATACTTTATGCACTGGTTGGCAGTTACCATTCTATTTATAAAAAATCAAGGCTTACCGAGGCTTTTAAAACTTTTGTTTGCAGCCTTCTCGGCTGTACACTGTTATTTTTTCTTTTCATCTTAGATGATGTAAACAAAGATTACACTTATTATTACAGCGCCTTTGCTGCATTATTCTTTATCCAATTCTTCCTTACCCTGACTGGCAGGCTGGTCCTTTTAACATATGCCAAAAAACAACTGGACTCAAAAGCTATCCGGTTCAAAGCCATCATCGTTGGTCATCTTCAAAATGTACAGAAAGTTTATAGCGAATCTGAAAAGAATTTGGAGAGAGAAGGATTTTTCGTGAAGGGATATATTTCTCTGGCAGACATCAATGAGTTCTCCTCTCCTATCCAACAACTTGGCACACTGGAACAGCTGGAAAAATGTATAGATGAACAGCAAATTAACCTGGTAATTATTGCCATTGATAAAAATGAACAGTCCTTAATTGCTTCCATTATTAACCGCCTATCCGAAAAAGATGTGGCCATTAAAATCCAGGCCAATACACTGGATATCCTTGCTGGTTCTGTCAGAACCAGTAATATCCTGGGGCCGGTGTTAATAGATCTGCATACAGGTTTAATGCCTGAATGGCAATTGCATATTAAAAGGGTCATAGACGTGATATTATCCTTTTTCTTTTTGATATTGCTCTCTCCCTTACTCCTTTACATTGCAATTAAAGTGCGCCTTTCATCTGCCGGGCCCATTCTTTTTATCCAGGAAAGAATAGGTTTTAAAGGCAAGCCTTTCTCTATGTATAAATTCCGTTCGATGTACCTGGATGCAGAAAGCGATGGCCCCCAATTATCTTCAGATGGCGATCCCCGTATCACCCCATGGGGAAGGACCATGCGCAAATGGAGGCTGGATGAACTGCCGCAATTGTGGAATATACTCAGTGGAGAGATGTCATTGGTCGGCCCGCGACCTGAAAGAAAGTTTTACATTGAACAGGTGGTTGCAGTTTTCCCCTATTACAAATACCTTTTGAAAGTAAAACCTGGTCTTACCTCATGGGGCATGGTTCAATATGGATATGCGGAAAATATTGAAGGAATGATTGCCCGTAGCCAATTCGATCTTGTTTACATTGAAAATATTTCCCTTTTGCTTGACTTCAAGATATTACTCCATACCCTGCGTATTATTTTTTTAGGAAAAGGCAAGTAATACCTGCTTCATTTCAGATTTGCGAAATTGAATTCTATTTTTGATCAAACATATTTCCTTGCAAAAACTATTTCTCATCCTGGTTGCCTGTTTTTCTTTCCACCAGGGAATCTCTCAATACTGGCAACAAAAGGTTTCCTATGTTATAGATGTCACCCTTGATGATAAGGAAAAAACCCTTGATGCTTTTGAAAAGATCACCTACAAGAACCAATCCCCGGATACGCTTTCCTATATCTGGTTTCACCTATGGCCTAATGCCTATAAAAACGATAAAACAGCATTCAGCGATCAATTGCTGGGCAATGGAAATACAAAATTTTATTTCTCTGACAAGGAGCAAAAAGGATATATCAACAGGCTGGATTTTAAAGTAAATGGAGTAAGTGCAAGAACCGAGGATCATCCTGAACATATAGATATTATCAAGTTATTTCTGCCACAACCCCTTGCTCCCGGGAAAGAAATAACTATCAGCACGCCATTTCATGTAAAGCTCCCGTTCAATTTTTCCAGGGGTGGATATGATGGCCAGACTTTCCAGGTATCTCAATGGTACCCCAAACCAGCTGTTTACGATCGAAATGGATGGCACCCGATGCCTTACCTGGACCAGGGAGAATTTTACAGTGAATTTGGAAGCTATGATGTAAGAATAACCGTACCCGGGGATTATGTTGTAGCAGCCACGGGCAACCTGCAAAATAAAGAAGAGCAGGAATGGTTGACTACCAGGAAAGGTGTAGCAACAGCCATACAAACCAGGGCATCTCACCCAAAAACAAAAACCATTGTAGCCAACAAAGTAAAACCTGTTGTCAAAAAGCCAAATGTATTTCCGGCTGAACAGGTCAAAAACAAAACACTGCATTACCTCCAGGACAATGTTCATGATTTTGCATGGTTTGCCAATAAAAACTTTATTGTGGATCATGATACCTGCCAGTTAGCTTCCGGAAGAAGTATTAAGGTCTTTACTTACTATACAACTGCAGAAAAACAAACCTGGGATTCATCAACATCTTATGCCAAAGATGCCATACATTTTTACTCTCATGAAGTTGGAGAATATCCTTATGATGTTGTAAGCGTGGTGCAGGGACCTCAAAGTTTTGGAGGCGGAATGGAATACCCAACCATAACCATCATTTCTCCCATGCCTTCTGCAAAAGACCTTGACATAACTATTGCGCATGAAATTGGTCATAACTGGTTTTACGGAATCCTTGCCAGTAATGAAAGAGATCATCCATGGATGGATGAGGGCATTAATTCTTTTTATGAGAAAAAATATACGGAAACCAAGTATGGACCTTCCAGCCAGGAAGAAGAACTTTTTTTCCAGACAAAAGCACTAAGACATACCGATCAACCAATAGAGACCAGATCCCAGCAGTTTAGTGAATCTAATTATGGATTGGTGGCTTATCATAAAACAGCAGAATGGATGGCTTTCCTGGAAGAAAAATTAGGAAAGGATGTCTTCCGGAAAACCATGCAGGATTATTTTACAAATTGGCAGTTCAGGCATCCTCAGCCTTCCGATTTTCGTGCTGAGATAGAACAAGCCTCACCACAGGTGGCCTCCGATGTTTTCCCTTTACTATTGGGAAAAGGCGTTCTGCCCAATCATCAATTAAAGGGTTCAACAATTCTATCACCTCTTTTGAAACATTCAATAAAAAATTATCTTCTAAATCCTACCAGGAATGCATTGTTGCTCTCTCCTGCCATAGGCATTAACAGTTATGACAAGTTCATGATAGGTGCCATTATCACCAATTACAAATTACCTCCTTCAAAGTTTCAATTCCTGGCAGTGCCATTATATGCTACGGGATCCAAACAATTGAATGCACTGGCAAAGATTAATTATTCTATTTCTTCAGGCGGAATTGTACGGAAAACTGACGTCTTTGTTAACGGCTCACGATTTTCAATGGATGAATTCACCGATACCGCAGGGCAACAGATCAGGATGCAGTTCCGCAAAATCACTCCCGGTATCAAACTGACTCTTAGAGAGAAAGATCCACGGAGCACGGTGACCAGGTACATTCAATGGAAAACATTCTTTATTAATGAAGAATCAATTCAATTAAAGAATGATAGCATTATTTCGGGAACTGATACGGCATTGATCACCAGGTACTCAACTCCTGCTAAAAGCAGGTACCTTAACCAACTGAAACTGGTATATGAAAATTACCGGGCACTTTATCCGTTTGACCTTAACTTACTGGTGGAACAGTCCACTGATTTTATCAGGCCCTCCCTCACCGCCAATTATTTTTTTAATTATCCCAAAAAAGGCGGGTTGAATGTGCGGTTGTTTGCAGGTAAATTTCTTTACCTGAATGGAAAGACCATTGCAAAACAATTTGCCAACGACCGTTACCAGTTGAATATGAGTGGGGCCAAAGGTTATGAAGATTACACCTACTCTGATTATTTCATTGGCCGCAATCGGTTTGAAGGTTTGGAAAGCCAGCAGATCATGGTCAGGGATGGAGGATTTAAAGTTAGAACAGATTTGTTGGCTGATAAAACAGGCAAAACGGACGACTGGCTGACAGCTGTGAACTTTACAACAACTATACCTGATCATATTAATCCCCTCTCCGTTTTACCTATAAAGATCCCGCTACGTCTATTTCTTGATGTTGGCACCTACTCAGAGCCATGGAAAAACGGATCAGGAGAAAGCCGCTTTCTTTTTGATGCAGGGATCCAGATTCCATTACTGGCTGAAACATTGAATATTTATATTCCATTATTGTATAGTAAAACCTATGGTGATTACTTCAAATCACACAAGCCTGAAACTTCTTTCTGGAAAAACATTTCATTTAGTATTGATCTTTTCAATAAAGACCTTAAAGCCCTAAACCGGGAAGTAGAATTCTGATGAACGAACAAAGGTCTATACAACATCTTCCCAATGAAATGATCGATAAAGAAAAATGGGACTATTGCATCCACACATCCGGGAATGGATTGATCTATGCCTATTCCTGGTACCTGGACAGGATGGCAGACAACTGGGATGGCCTTGTGCTGGGCAATTATGAACTGGTGATGCCTTTGCCATGGCGTAAGAAAATGGGTATTCATTACCTGTACCACCCTGCTTTTGTAGCGCAGTTAGGCCTGTTTGGAAACTCTATTTCTTCGGACATGCTCCAACAGTTTTTCCTGGCCATACCCGGTAAATTCAAATACTGGGATATGCCACTCAATCATACTAACAAGTTTGCCCTAAGGGGGTATCACTTGAATCAAAGAGCCAACTACATTCTGCCCTTACATAAACCTTATGATGAACTGTACAAAGCTTATAGGGAAAATAGCAGGCGAAATATAAAAAAGGCCCAGGGTTATGGTTGTATTGTAAAAAAAGGTATTGACATTAATGAGGTTATTGACCTGGCAAAAGACCAACCGCAACAAAGAGAAACATCTGACCAGGACTACTGCAACTTCCTGTCCCTGTTTAAAAAACTGGAACAGGATAAAAAAGCTATTTGCTATGGAATCTATTCAGGGCAGGATCAACTACTGTCCTCCTGCGCACTTGTATATTCCAACAACAGGTGGTTTTATATACTGGTAGGTAACCATCCTAATGGCAGAACACTTGGCGCCTCACATTATTTAATTGATGCTATTATAAAGGATCATGCAGGTAATGAAGTGATTCTTGATTTTGAAGGTAGCGACATACGAAATCTTGCCTTTTTTTACAGCAGTTTTGGAAGCCTTGAAGAAAGCTATGCAACGGTCCATCTGAATCGCCTGCCCTGGTACATCAAATGGGCTAAACCTTAATGGTTTGGCAGGTTAAAATTCCCTTACATACCTATTCATCTCCTGTCTATCTTTGCGGCAAAATTTTGATACATGAATTTGCATGAGTACCAGGCAAAAGAACTACTGAAAAAATATGGCGTTCCGGTACAGGAGGGCATTGCAGTCAGCACTCCCCACGATGCGGAAGAAGCCTATCGCCAGATAAAGACCCAATACGGAAGCAATTTTGCTGTTGTGAAAGCACAGATACACGCAGGTGGCCGCGGTAAAGGTAAAGTCCGGGAAACCGGGATCAACGGTGTAAAGGTGGTCAAGTCAGTTGATGAAGTTTGTGAAGTGTCACAAAAGATCCTGGGCGGAACCCTCGTCACTATTCAGACCGGCGAGGCCGGGAAAGTTGTGAACAAGGTTTTGATAGCTCAGGATATGTATTACGATGGTCCCAGCGAGCGCAAGGAATTCTATCTTTCCATATTGCTGGACAGGGCTAAGGGTGAGAATGTGATCATGTACAGCACAGAGGGCGGTATGGATATAGAGGAAGTTGCCCACAAAACTCCGGAAAAGATCTTCAAGGAATGGGTATACCCTGCTGGCTTGCTCCAGGGATACCAGGCACGTAAGATCGCTTTTAACCTAGGATTAAAAGGTGATGCCTTTAAAAACATGGTAAAGTTTGTAACTAATCTATATAAGGCTTATGTCGGTCTTGATGCTTCCATGCTCGAGATCAACCCACTTTTCAAAGCTTCCGATGACAAGATCGTTGCTGTTGATTGCAAAATGAACCTGGATGACAATGCACTGATGCGTCATCCTGATCTTGCTGCCATGCGTGATGTAGCTGAGGAAGATCCAACTGAAGTGGAAGCAGGTAAGCACAACCTGAATTTTGTAAAACTGGATGGTAATGTTGGTTGCATGGTAAACGGCGCAGGTCTTGCCATGGCTACTATGGATATGATCAAGTTGAGCGGTGGAGAACCTGCCAACTTCCTGGACGTAGGTGGCACAGCTAATGCTCAAACAGTGGAAGCAGGCTTCCGGATCATCATGAAGGATCCTAAAGTGAAAGCAATACTGATCAACATCTTTGGTGGCATTGTACGTTGCGACCGCGTGGCACAGGGAGTGATCGATGCTTATAAAAATATGGGTAACATCGACATCCCCATCATCGTTCGCCTGCAGGGTACCAATGCAGAAGAAGCCAAGAAACTGATTGACGAAAGTGGGCTTAAGGTGCAATCAGCAATTTTATTGAGCGAAGCAGCACAACTTGTCAACAAGGCTGTTGCAGCAGCATAAACAATACATTATAAGGTTTAAAAGGCTACGGGAAAACCTGTAGCCTTTTTTGTATATTACTAATAGTGAAACTATAGTTATTATAAAATTAAATATGCTTTGCAAAATGAAAAATAACCATAGTTTTGATTATGTCCGATTTCAATATCCCTATGATCGTCGATAACATTCGATACCTCTTTTCTTTTACCAGGATACAAAGTCCCTCCGCCGAAAAGTATTTTGTAACAGCCAATAATTACCTGTCAGATCCCTTTTCTTTTGAAATGAAAAAAGATGACTCAGGAACCTGGGTAGTACTTATGCCAGCTCCCGCATGGGCAATAGAAATAGAAAAACAATTGGCCTCTTCTATAGAATCACAGGTTCCGGTAGCGTCTAATTAAAAAGAGCTACGCATTTTTCAGTCATGCTTGTCACTATCAAGGTATAATGGATGGTCAGAAGCATCAATGACCATAAAGCACTATAGGATTTACCTTCCTTAGAACGGGTTTTTTAGCCAGTCTCCAATAGCTTTGTACCAGCGAATATTGAATTGTGCTTACCGATAATGATTAAAGCAATGACATGAACCGCATTGACCGGCTGTTAGGAATTGTCACTCTCTTGCAATCGAAAAAATATGTAGCTGCAGAAAAAATAGCAGGCAAGTTTGATATCAGCATCAGGACAGTGTACCGGGATATAAAAGCATTATCTGAGATAGGCATACCTGTTAGTTATGAGAACCCAAAAGGTTATTTCCTGGTACAAGGTTATTTCCTTCCTCCTGTTTCCTTTACCAATGACGAAGCCAATGCCTTATTATTAACAGAGGCACTGGTTTATGGCTTTGCAGATCATTCCATTCAAAAGAATTATTCCGCTGCATTGAATAAGATTAAAGCTGTTTTACGCACTACACAAAAAGATAGCCTTGATATACTTTCAAATGCTATCCGCATCCAAAAACCCTCTTGTTACGATCTGCACCTGGAACATTTATCTGTCTTACAAAATGCCATTACTGCAAAAACGATCCTTGAACTGGACTATCGAAACCGGGAAGAACAGGTAAGCAGGCGAAATGTGGAACCTATAGGCCTTGTATTTTATGCATTTAACTGGCACCTGATAGGCTGGTGCCATAAACGCCAGCAATACCGCGACTTTAAAGTATCCCGTATCTTATATGCCCGGCAAACAGATTTGCCCTTCACGTTGGCTACACATCTTCAATTGAATGATTACATGAAATTATTGCCGGTGGATTATTAAAGTTTTCCAGACTGCCATAGGGTTGACAGTAGCTGCCATTTATTTTGTGGTTTAAAACAAATAAATATGACGCTCACTCAAAACTTTTTAAAAGAACTGGAAAAAGAAGCCATCACCACACGTAAAATGCTTGACAGGGTACCTGATGATCAATTTAGCTGGAAACCACACCAGAAAAGTATGAGCATCCTGGAATTGGCCACGCATATTGCAGAAATACCTGGCTGGATCCCAATGGTATTAAATACCTCAGAAATGGATTTTGCCAATAATGATTATAAACGTCCGACAATCAACAACCATAAAGAACTGATGAACTATTTCAATCAGTCAATGGAAGCCGGGAAGACTGCGTTGCAGAATGCAAAGGACGAGCAACTCAATGATACCTGGACCATGCGCAGTGGAGAAAAAATATTTTCCTCAGAGCCCAAATTAGATGTACTGAGAGGTGTCTTCAGCCAAGTCATTCACCACCGGGCGCAACTGGGTGTGTTTCTTAGAATGCTTAATATCCCTATCCCTGGCAGTTATGGCCCAAGTGCCGATGACCAGGAATTCGCATAGAATTTACAGTAACCCGGCTGCTCGGGTTACTGTTTTATTTTAACTCTCTTCATATAATTCCAATGGAAGATCATCTGGATCCCTGAAGAAACAAAATCTCCTGCCTGTATATTCATCAATTCGAACAGGTTCAACAACAATATTCTTTCTAACAAGGTGTTCGACAGCGCTTTTAATATCCTCAACACGAAAAGCAAGGTGTCTTAACCCTGCTGCTTCAGGAGTAGAAGGACGTGGAGGCGGGTCAGGAAACGAAAATAGCTCAATAATATAATTTTCACCCAGGCACAGGTCTAGCTTATAAGAATTCCTTTCTTTCCTGAAAATTTCCTGTTTGACGGTAAGTCCCAGGACATCAATATAAAATTCTTTAGAGCGTTTGTAATCTGTGCAAATTATAGCAATATGATGAATTCCTTTTAAGCCTACCATTGTCATCCTTTCATTCAAATGTAGAAGAATAACAAAAACGATGAAAAGGAATGTGATCGCTGGTGTGGGAGTTACATTATAATCCCCTGCTCTTCAGCAGGGGATCAATGAATTCAGGCGGTTGGTAGTGACTTGTTTCAGAGGGTCAGACGCCTGCGACTTTTCAAAGGGTTGGATCATCGGTTTTTAAGGACACTGGACCTATCGTTGGTTTTTCTCAGATGGTTAAATTTCACTCCTGCTTTTCATTATTCCATAATCCACAGGAAGTAATTGAAGATCCTACTCAATAATTTTAACTTCACGTAGTTATTATCCCTTAGTTTTCCCGCCTCTTATTAAATTGCGCCATGGAATTTTCACAGGCGCTGCTCCAGGGGATCAATATCAGGAAAATCGAAATAAGTGATAATAAAGTAATCGCTTCCATTATTCGCTCAACCCTGGAAGAATTCGGGGCCAACAAACCAGGTACTGTATATTACGATGCTACAACTGATGCACTCTACCAGTTGTTTGAAAAAACACCGGGATCAGTTTATTATGTGGCAGAATATAAAAATGAACTGGTAGGTGGTGGAGGTATTTTCCCTTCTGCCGGCTTACCAGAGGGTACTTGCGAATTGGTGAAAATGTACCTGCTGAAAAAAGTTAGAGGAATGGGTTTAGGCCGCCTGCTTATACAGAAGTCGCTTGATTTCGCCAAAGCAAATGGCTATAGAACGGTATATCTTGAAACCATGCCCGAATTGAGACTGGCACTAAAGGCATATGAGAAGCTTGGCTTTAAATATATTGATTCTGCCTTAGGCAATACCGGGCATTTTGGTTGTGACCTGTTCATGACCTTTGACCTGGAAACTAAGTGATACATAACCGGTTTAATATTTTATAAAGCAAATTAATATTATTGAACAGGCACACATTCATAAACCGGGCTAAATAAGTATATTCTTTTTGTGGCCACTTCTTCACACCTGAAACGCTTTCTTATTTTATCTCCTTTCCTGAAAATTCTTCCATCATGCGTCTTAAATAACGTGCCATTGGCCACTTCTTCTACAAAGACCATATGCCCTTTATTAGTATCATAGTTTTTCAGGGTACGCAACAACAATTCATCTGCACAACTGGAGGCAGCAGGATTATGTAGTGACTGCATCAAGGCATGCCTGATATCTTCCGGGAATACATTATGTTCTATAAAACGCGCCAGCAACTGCCCAAAGATGGCTTTCCATTCACGACCATGGGAAGCAACCCGGCTACCATATTTTTCAAAAGTGAGCAGGTGCGCCAATTCATGCAACAAAGTGATCAGGAAAGAGTACTTGTTCAAATTGCCATTCACGCTGATGCGGTGGTTGCTGGCATGGGTGCGATGCCGGTAATCGCCAAGGATGCTTTTGCGGTCACGGGCTACCGTTAGGTGTACATGGTAAAATTGCAGGTAGGCCAGCACTTCTTCCAATGTGTTGGGTGGAAGATAATCCTGTAATGTTGAAATAGGTGCTTCTTTTTTACTCATGAGGACTCTTCCTCAACAATTTCATCAGTATTGAAACCTCCATAAAACTATAAACCAGGTATAAAGCCATGCAGGTAAACAAAGCCGGTTTATTATAAGTGGTCTTGAAAAGAGACACATAGATAAATACGGCGATAACACAAAGAAAAAGCTTGATCATCATACCAGAATATACTGATCGGACAAAGGCATGAGGATTAGGATTTTTCAATCCCTTCTGTGCCAGGAAAAAAGAAACAATAGTGATCAGAAAAAGCAACAGGTTTCCGATTATAAGCACATCCTGGTCCATACCCCACCTGCTTAACATATTTCTGCCGGAAATGAAAAATCCATTTAAAGCAATAAAAAATAGTATAACAGGGAAAAACGACTTAAACTTCCTCTTGACCATTATCTGTATTCTTTTTTGAAGTATCCTTTACCAGCTGATAGATCATTACCACCAATATGAAAAAAGGCAGTATCCATACCAGTAGTGGGACGGTAAAATTGGCCCATTTATCAATTTTCATTCCTATGAAAACAGCCAGGCCCAGGGACACAAATAATTGTGTGCCCCACCCTGCATACCGCATAAGGTCGGAATTCTGTCTATTTGGCTTCGGCAGTTTGTTCATCAACTGTACTCATTACTACTACGCTTGCGGGCACAGCACCCATCTGACATTGACCATTAAATATAGCTGTGGGATCTATCTGAAGGGTGGCCGCATGAATATTGCCCTTTACATTGCTTTCCCCACGAAGTTGCAGCACTTCCATTACGGTGATGTTGCCATTGACCTTGCCGGTTATATCTGCCTGCTTGCCATGGATGTTTCCTTCCACGTATCCTGTTGGACCTATCACTACCTTGGCTGAGGAGATCACGTTACCGTGAATGGTACCATCTATGCGCAGGTCGTTCTCGCTTTTAACATCACCCTGCAAGTTGGTGCCTTCGCTGATCAATGTAGCACTGTTACCGATCTTATCGGAGATGCCGTTGGTTTTTTCTTTGTTGAACATAGGAATTGGTTTATAGCTTAAAAATAATCAATCATTTGAGATTTCCTCCTTCGGAACCTGCAATTGTGTAGTATCGAGCTTTAAATCGGCGTTTCCACCCAGTACTTTTTTCAACCCGTCAATGTATTGCCCCTGGTAATTAACCTGCTTTTCCAATGAATCTGTCACATATTTTAGCTGGCGGTACTCTCTTCCAATACCTGCATTTCCATAACCAGGGATATAGTATTTAAGCGGTGTAAAGACAATCAGCGCCACGGTAAGACCAGTTAATAGGACAAATATGGTACTCAACATGATATATACACTCATCCTGGAAAGGCGAAACGTCACCACTTCTTCATATGTGTCATCATTCATCACCACAAGCCGGTAGCGGTTGCGTAACCGCTGAAGGGTGGACCCGGCATCAAGATTTGCCATAGAAATTTGTTATGGCGCTAAAGATAGAGAAAACCCTGTCACCCGATAATCAACCATTTCCACAATGAAAAATGAGCTTATAATTGTTCATTAATATAATACCCGCTTCATTTATGGCTATTACATCATTCCAGCTTTATTAACTATTCGTGCCTACCCACATACTTTTAGGAACCTACTTCAGGCTAATATGAGCCGCCTTTGAACCGTGTATGAAACGCCTTTGAACCGCCTTTGAGCCGCCCCTTTAAAGAGGTGGTATAAAGGCGGGACATTTGTGGCTTATGTATAGAATAACATTGGGATATGGTGCGGGTATCTTAGTAATTTGTATAGGGAAATAACAAGCCTTGTCAGACATGGCTCTATTTGATGTATTGGTAAATGCAACAAAAAAATGCAGCTATTGCCTTTGAACAGAATCCGGGAACCTGGGCAAAAACCAAAATAAATACTTCGTATTTATACTAAAATCTTTGAATTTCAGTTTATAACAGTTTAGTTTGCGACCGAAAATGAGTATTACCCGTCCATTGTTAATAGGCCTTATTGGATTGCTTGGAAGTGCTGCTTTTGGGACATTATCAGCGCAAATGGGTTTTAACCTGGAGGTTAAAAAGCCAAAGCCTTACGAGGAAAGGGTTTTGAAGGCAGAAAAGACCCCTACTGATAAAAAGATCAAGCCCACAAAGCGTTTTTTCCAAAACCTCACCACGCATTACAATTACTATTTCAACGCTAATAATAAGCTTAATGAGGTCATAGAAAGGGCTAAGGCCGGGCACAAGGATGATTATTCTCTTTTATTACCCTTCTACAATTACAGCCTTGATGCAACTGCTGGTGACCAGCAGGAACTGGATTCTGTGATCTACAAAGCACAAACGGGTCTTGTGATGCATGACCTGCGCAGCGATTGGGCGGATAACATGTACCTGCTTTGGGGAGCAGCTTACTATTTTCAGAAGAAATTTGATTCGGCCTCATTGATGTTCCAGTTTATCAATTATGCTTTTGCCGATAAGGAAAAAGATGGCTACTATAAATACATTGGCAGCCGCATGGACGGAAACAATGCGTTAAGTATCTCAACCAAAGAGGATAACAGCCTGGTAAAAAAAGTATTTTCAACCTCTCCAAGCCGAAATGATGCACTGCTATGGCAGGTAAGGACAATGATAGCCGGGGACAAGCTGGATGAAGCAGGAACACTGATAGCAACCCTGAAAAATGATCCAGGGTTCCCTGAACGGCTGCATGATCAACTGGAAGAAGTCCAGGCATTTTGGTTTTATAAACATGGCATCTGGGATAGTGCCGCGGTTCATCTTTTAAATGCGCTGGATGTGGCGCAGAATAAACAAGAAAAGGCAAGATGGGAATACCTGGCTGCACAGTTATATGAAAAGAAAGGAAATATTGACGAAGCCCGTAACTGGTACAGCAAATCTATTGGACATGGTACAGACCCTATACTTGATGTGTATGCCCGGCTGAACCTGGTGCGCATCAATAAGGAAGGGGGAGAAAACTATATTGACCAAAACATTGCGGAGTTGCTGAAGATGGCAAAAAGGGATCGTTTTGCTGACTACAGGGACATTATCTATTATATGGCTGCACAGATGGAAATTGACCGGGGAAACTTTGCAGCCGCGCAGGAGCTACTTTTAAAAGCTTCGAAATATAATAATGGCAACCTGGCTTCCCGCAGCAATGCCTTCCTCATGATCGGAGACCTGGCCTATAACCAGAAAAATTATGTGACAGCAGCTTCGTTCTATGATAGCATACGTACCAATGAACTCAAAGAGGAAGAAGTAAAAAGGGTGGAATCACGCAAACCATCACTTGCTAAACTTGTAACTGAATTGAAAGTAGTTTCCCGGCAGGATAGCCTGCAACGTATTGCGTTGATGCCGGAGAATGAGCGGAAGGACCTGATTACCAAACTGGCTAAGAAACTGCGCAAACAACAGGGTCTTTCTGAAGAAAATTCAGGCGCATACGCCAGTGGCAACCTTCCACTTATTTCACCCAATGCCCCGCCAGTGGATCTTTTTAATACAGACACAAAGGGTGAATGGTATTTCTATAATAATGGCTTAAGAACAGGTGGTGCTGCACAGTTTAAACAAATATGGGGCAACCGGCCTAACACTGATAACTGGAGAAGATTTTCGCAGGTGTCCAATCAGTTGCTGGCCAAAGTGCCAGCTGGTGCTACACCTGCTGCCCCCCAGGGTGAGACTTCCGCCCCTGTTGACAATACACCGAACTACGAAACCTTAGTCAAAAACGTCCCGTTGACAACTGAAGCCCTGCAAGCTTCAAACGATTCTATCAAAAACTCCCTATTTAACATGGGTAATATTTACCTGAATGAAATGGAGGATTATGCTTCTGCTATTGATGCCTATGAAAGATTGCGCAGCCTCGACCCTTCCTATCAACGCATGGACGAAGTATTATTCGGTTTGTATTATGCCTATGCGAAAACGGGAAATACAGGAAAAGCAGCTGAGATGAAGAACCTTCTTTCCGGGAAATTTGCCGGATCAAGATTTACTGCAATTGTCACTTCAGGAAAGGACCCTTCCGCCAAATCCGCCGCCTCTCCTCAATCCACCAGGGATTATGAGGCTGTTTATGATCTTTTCCTGGAAGGTCGTTTTGAAGAAGCTGAAGTAGCCAAAAAAAGGGCTGATAGCTTATATCAAACTAATTACTGGCAACCACAACTGCTCTACATAGAAGCCGTATACCATATACGCCAACGTGATGATAGCATAGCTAAAAATATACTGAGCACGTTAATAGCACAAAACCCAAATACACCTCTTGGAGCCAAAGCTAAAAACCTCCTTGATGTGGTAGGCCGCCGGCAGCAGATTGAAGATGAATTGAATCGACTGAATATTCAACGCCCTGCCGAGGACACTGCAAAAATTGTTGTACAGCCTGTGATCAAACCAGAGGAACCCAAATTCCAAATGGCACAAAGAGATACCCTTCTTACTAAAAAACAGGATCAACCGGCTATTAAAACCGTACCGCAGAGGCCTGCAGATACACTGGCCCAAAAACCAATCGTTGTACAGAAAAAACAAAACACTGTCTACCAGTTCGAGCCAGCCTTTACACATTTTGCCGTGATAGTGCTGGAAAAGGTGGATGGGATTTTCAGCGGGGAGGCAAAGAATGCATTTGCCAGGTATAATAAAGAGAATTATTACAACCAGGATTTGCCGGTGAGTGTTGTGGACCTGGATTCTGTTCATAAATTACTCCTGGTAGGCTCTTTTGACAATGCCCAGAAAGCCATTGATTATGTGCAAAAGGCCAAAAAACTGGCACCTAATGAGATTGTACCCTGGCTGAAACCTGAAAAATATTCATTCAGTATTATAAGTTCAAACAACCTGGAAGTGTTGCAAAATTTGAAGGACTTAAATCAATACAGGAAATTTTTGGAGCAAAACTTGCCCGGTAAATTATAGACCAAAAGAATAAATACGGTGCAGGTTTAAGTATATACACTATTTCCATTACATGGCTTTTCCCTGAGCATTTTGTAAATAGTGCTGGTCAAATTTTAACCTTGCATTACACCCTATTTTATAGCTTTGAAGGTTTAAGAGATAAGATAAAGAAGGTTTATACCAAATAAGCGTTTTCTCTCTTATCTTGCCGGTACCCTGGACTAAGAATCAGCAGATGTAATATTTTTTATGCTCCTGTTATTTAAGTCCCTTAAATATATCTCATGAAAAAAAGCGTACGAATCTTCTGGACCATTTTTCTTTCCTTCGTTGGCGTTTTTGTTCTCTTTATTTTTCTCTGTATGGTGGGTGTATTTGGGAAACTTCCGTCCTTAAAAGAATTGGAGAACCCCAGTATTTTGCAATCTTCAGAGGTATATGCCTCCGACGGTACTTTGATGGGAAAATACTATAGGGAAAGAGGCAATAGAAGCAACTCAGATTACAGAGATATTTCTAAACACGTGATCAATGCATTGGTAGCTACAGAGGATGAGCGCTTTTATAATCACTCAGGCATTGACGTAAAGTCCACTTTGAGAGCTGTATTCCTCCTGGGAAAGGAAGGTGGGGGCTCTACCATAACCCAGCAATTAGCGAAAGCATTATTGGCACAAGGCAGCAAGAACAGGGCCTGGAGGGTCATTGAAAAATTTAAGGAGTATATAGTTGCTATCAGGCTCGAAAGAAATTTTACTAAAGAAGAGATACTGGCGCTTTATTTAAATGCGGTGCCATATGGGGATAATATTTATGGTATCAGGTACGCAGCGCGAACCTTTTTCCAGAAAGAGCCTGACCGTTTGAACCCCGTGGAAGCTGCAGTACTGGTGGGCATGTTAAAAGGGAATTATTTGTATAATCCAAGGGTACACATGAAGGCAGCATTTGACCGTAAAAATGTGGTCATCGGCCAGATGGAAAAGAATGGATACATAACACCAGCAGAGGCAGCAAGGTATAAAGTGATGCCCATACCGCTGAATTATAAAAAGCTGGATGAGAATTCAGGTTATGCTCCTTACTTCAGGGAAGTATTGAAGGACGAACTGGAGAATGTACTGGAAGGACTGACTAACGCTAATGGTGATGCCTATAATGTTTATGATGATGGGTTAAAGATCTACACTACAATCAATCCAAAGATGCAGCAATATGCCGAAGAAGCTGTAGCACAACAAATGCCTGTGCTTCAAAAGGCATTGAACAATCAAAAAAACATTAAAACTGGCAGTGTATGGAAAGGTCACCTGGATGTATTGGATCGAGCCATGCGGAATAGTGACAGGTGGAGGAATCTGAAAGATGATGGCCTGACTGAGGAAGAGATCAAAAAGACCTTCTCGGTAAAAACAGAAATGAAGGTTTTTGCCTGGAACAGTAAAAGAGAGACAGATACAGTAATGACTCCCATGGACTCCATCAAATACCACAGGCAAATGATGCAGACGGCCTTTATGGTCAATGATCCGGTTACCGGTGAGGTTCGTGCCTGGGTTGGTGGCATTGACTTCAAAACATATAAGTATGACCATGCTAATCTAAAGACCAAGAGGCAGGTTGGATCAGCTATAAAACCGCTATTGTATTGCCAGGCCATGGAAGAAAGAGGCTTTACGCCTGAAACCATGGTAGAAGATGTACAGCAGTCTTTTGGAAAAGATCAGCTGGTGCCGGCAACGGGCAAAACATGTACCGGCCGAACCATGACGATGGCCTCCGCATTAGCCTGGTCGCGCAACTGTGCCACGGCCTATATTATGAAGCAGGTGGGTCCTGCCCAATTTGCCAATTTTATTGAACGATTGAATATTCCTACCAAGATAGAACCTTATCCCTCCATAGCATTGGGATCATGTGATCTTTCACTATTTGAAATGATGTGGGGTTATTCCATTTTTCCAGGGCATGGTTTCTCTACGAGGCCAAGTTTTATCACGCGTATTGAAGACCGGAATGGCAATGTGATCAAGCGTTTCGATCCGGGAATGAACAGAAAAGAAGCAGTAAGCGAGGTAACGGCCTACAATATGTGTAAAATGATGGAAGGGCCGGTGACCAAGGGAACGGCTGCAGGCTTGATGCAGGCGCTGGGAGCTAAGGAAATGGGAGGCAAAACAGGTACTACCAATGGGAATGCCGATTTCTGGTTCATGGGTTATTCTCCGCAACTCCTGGCAGGCGTATGGGTGGGTAGTGATGATCGCTTCATCAGTATTGAGAGTGCAGCTTTTTTTGGGGGTACCGCAGCACGTCCTATCTGGCAATCTTTCTTTAAAAAGGTTTATAATGATAAATCGCTGGCTATAGACAGGAATGCTGAATTTGTGAAACCTGCAGACCTGCAGAATGAGATCAATAATGCAGATATGATGAGGATCATTGATGAAACTGTTCCATCGGATGATAATATCGGCACCAACGCTGATGAATATACGCTAGATACCTCTCATAATGTTCCTGTCGAGTCGCAGGCGCCTATAGATGAAAACGCACCTGTTCAAAAGAATACCAACCCTAAAAAGGACACAGCGAAGAAAAATCCAAAGATTGGAGAAATGGATCAGACAGGTCAAAAGCAGGAGAAGAAAGGTTTCTTCAAGCGACTGTTTGGAGGCAAGGATAAGAATAAAGAAGAGAACAAGCCAAACGATTATTAATACTTATTCCATATTTCAAAAAGCCTCCCTTGTGGAGGCTTTTAGTTAATAACACTGAACCAATGGGATGAAAATGACGTATTCATTATTATGGTTTCAGCACCACTTTTACGCAATCATCCACTTTGTTTTTAAACATATCGTAACCTTTACTCGCATCTGCAAGAGGGATCTTGTGGGTGATAATATCATCCAGGACCACTTTACCATCCCTGACAATCTCAAACAAATGATCTATATATTTCTGAACCGGCGCCTGCCCAAATTTCATGATCAGACCTTTGTCAAATATCCTGTGTATAGGAAAATTATCATACGGACTTCCATACACGCCTACCACTGACACGATGCCGCCCCTGCGCACTGCCTGCGTGCACCAGTCAATAACTTTCATTGTCCCTTTCTCAGCATTCCATACTGCTTTTACCTTTTCAATAAAAGAACGTTCGGCCTCAGTTCCCACAGCATCAATAGCTACATCAGGTCCTCTTCCATTGGTCATTTCCCTAAGCTTTTCCATTAAATGCTCATCATGTGCATTGATAGTTTCAACCATATTGACCTCCCTGGCTTTATTCAAGCGGTAATCTAAAGGATCCACTGCTATCACCCGCTTTGCACCCTGGAGCCAAGCTGCTTTCTGTGCCATAAGCCCTACCGGTCCACTTCCAAAAATGACCACTGTCTCTCCGCCTTTTAGTTCGCCCCAATCAACAGCGGTCCATCCTGTAGGAAAGATATCGGTAAGGAAAAGCACCTGGTCGTCACTTAAGCCATCAGGAATAATCTTAGGTCCATAATTAGCTTTTGGAACCCGCACATATTCCGCTTGTCCTCCATTATAACCTCCATATAGATCCGTGTATCCAAACAACCCACCACCTTTGCCCTTCATCATATCGCCTTCCGGCCCATAATGGTCAGGATTGGTTTGTTCACAATGCCCCGGAAGGTCATGGGCACAGAAAAAGCACTGACCACAGGCGATAGCGAAAGGCACAACTACCCTATCACCTTTTTTCACCTTTTTCACAGCGGCACCAACCTCTTCCACAATACCCATAAATTCATGACCCAATACCTGGTCTCGCAATTGAGGGAAAAATCCATCATAGATGTGAAGGTCGGAACCACATATAGCCGTTGACGTTACCTTGAGAATAATATCATCAGGCGCCTCAATACCGGGATCTGGTACATTGTCAACACTTATATCTCCTATCTTATGAAACACAGCAGCTTTCATATGCTATTCTTTTTAAGTGACCATAAAAAATATGAATTTCTATTCAGTAAAAATCAGGCCACCTAAAGTTTAATTATCATATGAATGGCAGAGTCGGCACAACATTTTCAGTAGTAAGTAAAAAGCTATTATGAATAACAGGAATGATGACAACAGCAGGATACCTGAAAACGATCCATCAAAAGCAATGGACAGTAAAAAAGAGGTGGAACGTTCTAATGATGAAAAGATAGACCAGGACTTCCCGGGATATCCTCATTACCCTGCCAAAGAAGATATTATGGATCAGCGGACAGATGCACATCGCGTAGACATGGATGTGGAAAATCTTCCCGCAAACCGTAATGCAACCGGCGTCAATCAAAGGTTTTCAAATACTTCGGACAGAGAAAGGGCAGGTAATTCTGTACAGCCACAACAAGGGTCGGGGGAAGATGACCTTGATATTCAAATGGGGACAGAAGCTGATGTATCTGACGATGACCTTGCTGTACTTAATTCCACAGACCAGGAAATTGGTGTGCCTCAGAATATTTCCAATGAAGACCTTGAAGATCTTGATGTGCCTGGAAGTGACCTTGATGATGAGAATGAGCGTATAGGAGAAGAAGATGAAGAAAATAATTATTACAGCCTGGGTGGTGACCGGCATGAAGGCCAGGAAGAAGACCCTTATTCTGACCCAAACAGGGGTAATGACTAAGAAAGCAGAAGGTTTAAATGAGGTTTTAAAAAGTTTAGCTTGTTCAATTAGTGATTGACGGGATTACCAATTATGTACTGTTCTTTATGAAATACGGCTACTATTTACTATTGATTGTTTGCACTATGGCAGTTTATTGTAGTCCTATGCGAAAGATTAATATTAAGAATAGGTCAGGAAATGATATAGATGTTACCTGGAAACTAAAAGATCTTGATAGTCTCTACCTAAGCCCATTCTTCCTGAGCAATTCAAAAACAGTCGCATTTCATTTAAAAAGTGACAAACCCTATAACAATATTAAAATGTCCTTTGGCATGGGCTCCTGGCCAAAGGACACTTTGTCTGCCATTACGGAAAGACTTGAATCCCTTGAGATCAAATCGGCGGGGGGAACAATTTTTCTTGATTCATCTGATAAAATATTTTCCTTTTTGTACCACAGGAGAAAAGGCATAGGAAACAGAAAGATCGAGATATTGATCACGAAGTGAAATAAGATCTACTGATTGAATATGGCCCAAAAAGGAACGGTTCGTAACTTCCTTGATTTTCAAACCCTACCCATTTTTGTCCATGAATAAACAATATATAATTATTGTTGACGATGATGCAGACGATCGGGAGATCATTAAGTATGCATGTACTGACACCATCAAAGATCATGATTATGTTTTTTTGGAAGATGGTGAAAAGCTTTTGGAATTCATGGACCAGCATCAAAACGAGATCAGGCCCTCACTCATTATTTTAGACCTCAACATGCCAGGCAAAGATGGTAAGCAAATTTTAAGTGAACTCAAAAGCGATGAACGATATAGGGCCATCCCTATTATTATACTTACCACCTCCTCCTCAGAAAATGATAAAACAGCATCTTATTCCCTGGGAGCCAATTGCTTTATTACCAAACCGGATACTTTCGACAATATGGTACAGCTTACAAAGGCCATCGCGAAACTTTGGCTTCAATAGCCAGCTTGAAATTCAATTAACTTCTTACCCACTGGTATAATTATTTGGACAATACCATTGATGGGAATTATTAAATGGCATATAGGGTGCTCCGGATTTCATTATAAAGAATGGAAAGAAGAATTTTACCCTGCCGGGCTTGCACAAAGCAAATGGTTTAACCATTATACGCAGCATTTCAATACACTTGAACTCAATGTTACCTTTTACCGTTTCCCTACGCTCAAATCACTGCAGGTATGGTTTGATAAAGCCCCGGAAGGATTTAGTTTTTCTGCAAAAGTTCCAAGGTCAATTACGCATTTCAAAAAATTTGTAGATACAGAAAGGATGATGAATGATTTTTATTGTCTTTTAAAAGAGGGACTTGGAGACAAATTGAGTTGTGTGCTCACCCAACTTCCTCCACAATTCAAATATTCAGAAGAAGGCTTGAACCGGATACTGAAACAATTAAATCCTTCCTTCAATAATGTGATCGAATTCAGGAATGAAAGCTGGTGGAGAAAAGATGTTATGGATATGCTAAGCCAGCATGAGGTTACTTTTTGTGGAGTGAGCTTTCCCAAGATTATATATGATGATGCCATCATCAACCGGCCACTGGCATATTACCGCTTCCATGGCGTGCCAAGACTTTTTTATTCGGAGTATGATGAATCTTTTGTTGAAAAGATCTACCGGCAGGTAAGCAATAATACTAGTGTAACTGAGGCTTTTATTTACTTTAATAATACGGCATCCCTGGCAGCCCTGCATAATGCAGGACAGTTTAAAAAATTGGCAGAGAATACACTAATTTAAAGCTATGATCGCTCAAACTCCCTGGATTGAAAGAAGTTTCCAATTTAATTTTCCTGTAGGCCTTTTTCCAGTGATCTTCAGCAGGTTGGAAGGAAGCATCTTCAGGTTACATAGCCTGCTGATCAATGCTGATGAAGACCAGTGCAGCTTTAATGATAAGGGTTGGTCAGTAAAAGAGCATACAGGTCATTTATCGGACCTGGAAGAATTATGGTGGAAAAGACTGGAAGACTTCCAGGCAAATAAAGCTGTATTGACAGCGGCTGACATGAACAATCAAAAAACCAAAGAGGCTCACCATAATGCAAAAACACTGGAACAGTTGTTAACTGCATTCACCATTGAAAGGCAGAGGATGCTCGAGTTCATTTATAATGCGGATGCCGAATTACTATCAAGAACTTCTGTACATCCCAGGCTGAATACAAGCATGCGGTTTATAGATGCATTATATTTTGTAGCAGAACACGACGACCATCATATAAGTATCATATCCAACTTACTAAGGAAACCTGTAGGTTAAGTTTCTTTTTTTGGGATAGTTAATACCTGATATACCGTTGAATTTATTTTATCACTTCAGTGATCACTTTGCCAATTGATGCATCGGGCATTTGAATATGAAGCAAGGCTGCCAGCGTAACTGCAATATCAGTCATGTACATTTCCCTGTTAGATGCGCCATGTTTAATATTCCATCCAAACCATACCAGTGGAATATGTGAATCGTATGGGTTCCATAATCCATGAGAGGCTCCGTTTCGCCAGCTATCGATGCCTGCTGGTTTAAATATGACCTGGATATCACCACTTAAAACAGGATTATAGCTATTGTTCAATATTGTCTTTAAGTTAGCGGGCAATGAAGTTTGATTGATATCCGTCATATCCACCGCAAAATCTACAGAAGGTTGCCTGACTAACAATCCAATAATATAATTTTTTACTTCCTTTTTATCCAGCTTGCTTTTAACCAGTACACTGTCGTTTAAAAAGTATTGATAATTAATATACCGTGCTATGAGGTTCCTGGCATTGAATCGCTTTTGAAGACTATCATTCAAGGGCACTCTAAGTGCGGATTCATCAAAACTTTCGAGCTCAACTTTATTATCCTTTAAAAATGCGGAATTATGAGCAACACCATGGTCGGCGGTGAGAAAAAGAAGATACTGACCCTTACCGATGTTGGCATCCAGGTATTGGAAAAACGCTGATAGATCTTTATCCAGCCTCAGGTAGGTATCCTCCACCTCAATTGAATTGGGTCCAAATGTATGCCCTATATAATCTGTAGAGGAAAGGCTTAAAGCAAGAAAATCAGTTACGCCTCTTTTTCCTAACTGCTCCGCCTTTATTGCTTCCCGGGCCATTTCCAAAGCGTAAGTATTTCCAAATGGTGTGGTTCTAAAGGATTCATAGCGGTTGGCAGCAATGGCTGCTGTATTGTGCGGAAACGTAATGTCTTCAGCTCCTAATTTATTTTCGTATTCATTACTATCTGCGGTACTTTGATCATAGCTGGATATGGGATACAATGTGTTCCAGTTCTGTTTGAGATAGCTATCAGGTATTTTCCTGGCATTGAATGCTTTGACCCATGATGGCAGGTCATTCATGTAGTAGCTGCTGGTAATCCAACCTCCACTGGCATTATCAAACCAATAAGATGCATTGGATAAATGCCCCCCGGGTAAAATGGATGCCCGGTCTTTTAAGGCAATGGCGATCGTTTTGGATTTAAAATTTGTAGCCAGCCTCAATTGGTCTGTAACTGTATTGGCCCATAAATTTGAAGGAGACATTTCTCCAGCTGTTGAACTGCTTCCAATTGTATGAGCACTTGTATCATCAGTACAATACACCACTTTTTTTTGCCCTTTGTCGTACCAGCTATTACCCATGATACCATGAAAGGCAGGCACGCTGCCCGTATAGATACAGGAATGCCCCGGAGCAGTGTGGGTGGGCAGATAGGGTATAAAAGTGTTCTCACAACTAAATCCTTCTGAGAGTAAACGTTTGAATCCACCTGTATTATAGCGGTTGTAATACCGGTATAAATAATCCCAACGCATTTGGTCCACAACAAGGCCAACAACCAGTTTGGGCCTGCTCAATGTCTGTGCCTGCGCGGTAAACGAAATTATTACTATCAACAAAGTCGCTACTTTCCTCATCAATTTTATTTAAGTGGCAAATTTAGTTGTTGAATGAGCACCTGGAACATTCATACATTATTTTAAGTGAATACCTTTAGGACGCTTATTTATTATGAAAAGATCAATACTATTTTTCTTTGCTTTTTACAGCCTGCAGGCATCTGCTCAAAGAAAGATCGGGCAACTTATCCAGGCAGAAAAAGATTTTGCAGCTTATTCAGTTGCCAATAACACCAAAGCAGCATTTCTTAACTACCTTGACAGTTCAGGAGTTGTATTTGAAAACGGCAAGGCTGTGAATGGAATTGCCACCTGGAATAAAAGGGAAGTACGGCCAGGTGTTTTGAACTGGCACCCCCAATTTGCAGAGATATCGGCTTCAGGCAATCTTGGATATACAACTGGCCCATGGACCTTTCAACGAGGAACCATTACGGATAGTGTGGTAGCAAGAGGACAATATGCAACGATATGGCAACTTGATAAATCAGGAAAATGGAAATTCATCGCAGACCTTGGAGTAAATGAACTTCCCACTACAGATACGAGTGAAACAATAGAGATCAATGCCGCAAAGCTTTCATCCTCCCCTATTGATTTAAAGTCATTATTACAAGCCGAGAATGCTTTTATCAGGCTATTTAATAAGAGCAAATCAGAAGCCTATGGTCAATACCTTTCAGACCATGCAATTGTAAACAGGAACGGGCATTTACCGGCAACTTTTATAGGTGATCAAAATCATTACATTTTGGAAACTCCACCTGAAATGAAGTTCACCATAGACCATTCAGGAATATCCAATAGTGGAGACCTTGGATTTGTGTATGGAACTACTGCATTAAAAGACAAAATCGATAATTATTTACGCGTTTGGAGGAGAGAAAAGAAAGGTTGGAAAATAGCGCTGGAGGTGGTTCGATACTAGAATATTTAGGCAATGACGAGATCATTAATCTTTACATCAGGGCTTAAAACCAGTGCAATCAACTTATTATTGACTACATTCTATTTACATTCTTGCTCAACCTTAACCTTTCGAAAACCTCATTCAGGCTGAATTTCTTATTTTTGCGACCGCTAACAGACAGGATTTATATCGGACCACCCCTATATCAATGGGTATCTAAACGTGTTATTCGCTAAAAATTCGTGTTATTCATAATTTAAAATAGTAAATCTGATATGGCAGATCTTTTTGAACGTCTTGTGAAAAATTATGGTCCTCTTGGCCAGCACCGCGAAAGAGCGCATGGTTATTTTGCATTTCCTAAACTAGAAGGAGAAATTAGCAGCCGAATGAAATTCAGGGGAAAAGATGTTATTGTATGGAGCTTAAACAACTATTTAGGCCTTGCCAATAACCCCGAAGTGCGTAAAGCTGATGCTGATGCTGCAGAACAATATGGTCTTGCTACCCCGATGGGTGCCCGCATGATGAGCGGAAATACCAATTTTCACGAACAACTGGAAAAAGAGCTCGCTGAATTTGAAGGAAAAGAAGATGCCTGCTTACTGAACTATGGTTACCAGGGTATGGTGAGCATCATAGATGCTTTGTGCAGCCGCCATGATGTAATAGTGTACGATGCAGAGAGTCATGCTTGTATCATTGATGGTGTGCGTTTACATCCTGGCCACAGGTACGTCTTCAAGCACAATGACATGGAAGACCTGGAAAAGCAATTACAACGCGCAACAACATTGGTAGAAAAACAAAATGCCGGGGGTATTCTTGTAATTACAGAAGGTGTTTTTGGAATGGCTGGTGACCAGGGCAAGTTAAAAGAGATCGGCAGTTTGAAAGATAAGTACCAGTTCCGTATGTTGGTTGATGATGCACACGGATTTGGAACATTGGGGAAAACGGGTGCAGGTGCTGGTGAAGCCCAGGGTGTACAGGATAAAATAGATCTGTACTTCTCCACTTTTGCCAAATCCATGGCCTCCATTGGCGCTTTCGTGGCTGGAGATAAGGCTATTATTGATTATATCCGCTACAACATCCGCAGCCAGATATTTGCAAAAAGCCTTCCTTTGCCAATAACTATTGGAAATCTAAAGAGACTTGATCTTCTAAGGACAAGGCCGGAATTCAAGGACAAGCTGTGGGAGAATGCCCTGAAATTACAAAACGGCCTGAAAGAAAAAGGATTTGATATTGGCAAGACCGACACTCCTGTGACCCCGGTCTATATGAAAGGTGGTGTGGAAGAAGCAACAGCTATGGTAATGGATCTTAGAGAGAACTATGGGATTTTTGCTTCTGTGGTAGTTTATCCTGTTATTCCCAAAGGCCATATCATTTACCGCCTGATACCTACAGCGGTGCATACTGACCAGGACATTGAAGAGACCCTCAAAGCTTTTGATGAGACAAAGAAAAAACTGGATAACGGGGAATATAAAGTTGAAGCAATCCCTGATATGGCTGAATACAGCGCTAAGAGGTTTGAATATTTTGGCAGCAAACCAAAGTCTTCCAAATAAGCTACAATATCATTTTTGTAAAAAAGCACCGCAGCGTCGGTGCTTTTTTATTATGTCCAATCATGAATCTTAACGTAATCCAAACAAAAAAGCCCTATGTTTCCAACTCCTTCATAAACCAGATTATTTTTGTAAGCCCTACATTTACCCCTAAATTTTTGTAAAGCATGAGAAGTTTATTCTTATTGATCTTTTTCATTCCCCTATTAACGATTGCCCAGAAACAGAAACTCACACTTGAAGACATTTATAAAAAACCAACCTTCCGCGGTGAATATGTACCCGGATTTGAAAAGGACGAGGATGAGAAATTGTTTGATCCCTCTGCTGTAACAGATGCTTCAGGCAAAACGATCGATACGAAAGATTATACTGTTAGTTCAGACAAGAAAAGAATACTTTTCTTCAATGGTCGTGAGCCTATATATCGCCGTTCTTCAAAATCAACAGTGTATCTCTATGATATAGCATCAAAGAAAACGATACAACTGAATGAGGGTAAGGTGCTCCATCCAACTTTTTCACCTGATGGTTCCAAAATAGCCTATGTATTTGATAACAACCTGTATGTCTATGACATAGCCGGGGCCAAAACCACCCAGGTAACTTCAGATGGAAAATGGAACCAGGTTATCAATGGCAACTGCGACTGGGTATATGAAGAGGAATTTGAATTTACCCGTGCCTTTGAATGGAGTCCCAGCGGAACCTATTTAGCTTATTATAAATTCGACGAAAGCAAGGTAAAGGAATATCAATTTACGGTCTTTGACAATGCATACAATAAACAGTATACCTACAAATACCCCAAGGCCGGCGAACAAAATTCCAGGGTGGATATTCATATATATAATGTTTCAAACGGGCAGGATGTGAAGGCTAAGTACTTGCAGGGCGACATTTATATTCCACGAATTAAATGGACACAACAGGATGACAAATTGGTCATCTATTGGATGAACCGCCACCAGGATGATCTGAAATTATTATTGACAGATGCTTCTACGGGTGATCTGCAAACCATGTATGAAGAAAACAATAAGTATTACGTAGAGATCAATGACAACTGGTGGTTCCTGAAAGATGGCAAGAATTTCCTGTTCACCAGTGAAATGAATGGGTTTAACCAATTGTACCTGTATAGCATTGATGGAAAGAAGCGTGTTACTGTCAGCAAAATGAAATATGATATCGCTGATGTTAATAGTGTTGATGAAGATGCCCGTATGGTCTATTATACATTAGCCTACCCTACTGCTATGGACAGAAATGTATTTGCATCCGACTTTGAAGGAAAGAATACTTATATGCTTACAAAAGGAAATGGCTGGCACCGTGTGGAGTTTAATAAGGATCACTCGCAGTTCTATGATTATTACTCCAATATCAACACGCCCCAAACAGTGGCATTATACTCAGTCTTAAAAGATAAAAAAGGTTTGACAGCTGTTAAAACTAAAACTGTCAATGAAAATGAGAAGCTAAAGGAAGTGCTGGCCAAATACGAATTAGGAACTACCAGCTTTCTTCGTATTCCTAATTCTAAAGGAGATACACTGAATGGCTGGATGCTGAAACCCGGAAATTTTGATCCGAACAAAAAGTATCCGGTTCTCTTTTGCAACTATGGTGGACCCGGTTCCCAACAGGTAGTTAACAGGTATGGAGCCGCCAGTATGTGGCACCAGTTATTAGCTCAAAATGGATTTATCATAGTGAGTGTTGACAATACCGGTACTGGTTTCCGTGGTGAAGCATTTAAAAAGAAGACCTATTTGCAATTAGGAAAATACGAGATCGAAGACCAGATCGATGCTGCCAAATACCTTGGCTCCCTGCCCTACGTTGATAAGAACAGGATAGGGCATTGGGGCTGGAGCTTTGGAGGTTTCATGAGTTCACTGGCAATAACCAAAGGGGCAGATGTTTTCAAGGCAGCGGTAGCAGTGGCACCTGTCACTTCCTGGAGGTTTTATGACAACATCTATACTGAACGTTATATGCGTACACCCCAGGAAAATCCTGAAGGATATGACAATAACTCGCCCATCAATTTTACTGACAGAATAAAAGGAAAGTTCTTATTGATCCATGGAACTGCGGATGACAATGTGCATTTTCAAAATAGTGTGGAGATGATCAAGGCCCTTGTAAAGAGCAATATAGACTTTGAAAGTGCTTATTATCCAAATAAAAATCATGGGATCTCAGGTATGGCCGATAATACCAGCTTTCATCTTTGGTCAAAAATGACCAACTGGATCTTTGAGAACTTAAGGGATAATACTGCACCCCTTGGTACTGATCAAAACAATAGCAAAAAAGCTTTTTAGCAAATAATTCATAATTCTTAAAGCATAAAAAGAGGTCTTAACAGAACCTCTTTTTTTTATACACTGCATATCCTACCGGTTTCTCAAGGTGATCATATAACCCTAAAGGTCACATATGGTACAACTATCTTTTTCTGGTTGTATCTTCATTATTCATGAAAAAAATTGCAGTTGCTATTACAGGCGCAAGTGGGTCCATATATGCAAAGCTGGTATTGGAAACACTTGTTCAATTGAAAGACCAGGTTGGTGAATTATCTGTAGTAATGACGGATAATGCACAATTGGTTTGGCAAACAGAATTGGGCAATGATAAATATGATGTATTTAATGCGCGGTATTTTTCTACCAGGGATTTTATGGCGCCTTTTGCTTCTGGCTCTGCCCAATATGATGCGCTTATTATTGTACCCTGTTCAATGGGTACGCTGGGAAGAATAGCAGCCGGAATCTCCAATGATCTCATAACAAGGGCGGCGGACGTCATGCTCAAGGAAAGAAAAAAGCTGGTTTGTGTGGTGCGTGATACCCCCTATAACCTGGTTCATATCCGAAACATGGAAACAGTTACCCTTGCGGGTGGGATCATATGCCCGGCATCTCCTTCATTTTACAGCCTTCCCAAATCTATAGAAGAAGCAGTACAAACAGTTACGAACCGGGTAATAGACCTGGTTGGCTTAACCAATAATGCGTACCGGTGGGGCCAGCCAGGTATTCCAGAAGATTAGATCAATTATCATACGCGCCACTTGCATTGATCCAATCTACAATTTTTTGCTGGTCTGCAGCAGATAGTGCCGGATTGGGTGGCTGTGGCATCTGGTTGGCGGTTCCTGCCTGGTCTACTGCCCTAACCTTGATACGGGCTTTATTACTTATTATATTACAATCTACTGCCCAATTCATACCCCCGTTCTGAACCGTATTATTGTGACATGAGACACAATTGGTTTGAATGATATTTTTTACTGCACTGAACAAGGTTCCGGGAGCAACAGGATCAACTTTTACAGTAGCCGAATTTGAACATCCGTCTGCTGTCTTTGCACTAACGGTGTAAGTTCCAACAGCAAGGTTAGCAAACTGGTTAGAAGACTGGAAAGCTCCGTTGTTTAAGCTATAGGTAAAACCGGTTCCACCGGTTGCTGTAACTGTGATTGAACCTCCTGCTCCCCCACATGGCACACCATTGGTGGCTGTTCCATTAACGGTGATGGTTACACCGGTACAACTATTTTCAGCAACCACGCTAAATGTTTTGGATCCGGAGCAGCCACTGGAATTTTTTGCAGTAATATTATAATTACCAGGAGCCAGGTTGGAAAAATTCCCTGATGATTGAAAGGTTCCATTATTAAGACTGAATGTAAAACCTGACCCTCCTGTTGCTCCTGCTGAAATACTTCCATTACTCTGTCCTGATGTAGCATTGGTAACAGTGCCGGTTACTGAAACTGTAATACCAGCACATGGATCGGCAGGTGTATTCGTGCTACCTCCTCCTTTGCTACAGGAATAATACAGGATAGAAATGAACATTACAGACAGGACAAATAAGGTTGAATTCTTCATTATAATGGTTTTGGTATTCTGTAAATACGTTACCACTTCATTTTGGTTGCTTTGACTGATTTATGTTGTATGGTAAAATAAACTTCTATCAATTAAGGGCATTAAAAAAGCGAGGCCGGGCCTCGCTTTGCATTTAAATATTGATGTATTATACCTTGCCAAACTGTTTTCTGATAAGATTTAAAGCACTACCAGCCTTGAACCACTCAATCTGCTGTTCATTATAGGTATGATTCAGTTTGATCTTGTCTGTTTTACCATCTGCGTGCTTTAATACAGCGGTGACTTGTTTACCAGGAGCAAAATCTGCCAGGCCTATAATATCAATGGTATCATCCTCCTGAATTTTTTCATAATCCTCCTTATTGGCAAAGGTGAGTGCAAGCATTCCCTGTTTTTTGAGATTGGTCTCATGAATACGTGCAAAGCTTTTTACAATAATCGCTCTAACGCCAAGGTGACGCGGCTCCATGGCTGCATGTTCTCTCGAAGACCCTTCGCCATAGTTTTCATCTCCAACAACAACAGAACCAATGCCTGCAGCTTTATAGGCCCTTTGTGTAGCCGGAACAGGACCAAATTCACCTGTTAGTTGATTTTTTACTGTGTCCGTTTGATTATTGAAATAATTCACTGCCCCGATCAGCATATTGTTGGAAATGTTATCCAAATGACCACGGTATTTCAACCAGGGGCCAGCCATAGAGATATGGTCTGTTGTGCATTTTCCTTTCGCTTTGATAAGCAATTTCAACCCGGTAAGGTCATTACCATCCCAGAAAGGGAAAGGACTTAATAGTTGCAATCGTTGGGAACTCGGGCTTACTGCAACTTCCACATCCTTACCATTGGCAGAAGGTGCCTGGTAGCCAGGGTCTTCTACAGAAAAACCTTTGGGAGGCAGTTCATATCCTTTGGGTTCATCTAGCAACACTTCTTCACCATTTTCATTGACGATCTTATCCTTTAAAGGATTAAAGGAAAGTCGACCGGCAATCGCGTAGGCAGTAACTATTTCAGGTGAGGCCACAAATGCATGCGTAGAGGCAAGTCCATCATTTCTCTTGGCAAAATTCCTGTTGAAAGAGGTTACGATGGTATTTTTCCTGGAAGGATCATCTATATGGCGGGCCCATTGACCAATACAAGGTCCGCAGGCGTTGGCGAGTAATACACCTCCTATTTCGCCAAAGGTTTCCAGATAGCCATCCTTTTCAATAGTATATCTTACCAGTTCAGAACCTGGTGTAACCGTAAATTCGCTTTTAGCCTTCAGGCCTTTAGTTTTTGCCTGACCTGCAATGGATGCGGAGCGGCTGATATCTTCATAAGAGGAGTTGGTACAGGATCCTATCAAAGCCACTTCTATTGTATCAGGCCATCCATTGGCTGCCACTGCTTCCGCCATGCGGGAGATGGGTGTGGCAAGATCCGGTGTAAAAGGCCCGTTAACATATGGCTCTAATTCATTCAAATTTATTTCGATCAGCTGGTCGTAGTATTTTTCAGGATTCGCATATACCTCAGGGTCAGGACGAAGATATTCCCTTACTCCATCGGCCAGGTCTGCAACCGCAACACGCCCGGTAGCTTTGAGGTAAGCTCCCATTTTATCATCATAGGTAAACAAAGAACAGGTAGCACCAATTTCAGCGCCCATGTTACATATGGTAGCCTTACCTGTAGCACTCAGGCTATCAGCGCCTTCACCAAAATATTCAACAATGGCACCCGTTCCACCTTTAACTGTCAGGATACCTGCAACTTTTAAGATCACATCCTTAGCTGCAGTCCAACCATTCATTTTTCCAGTCAGTTTTACACCTATCAGCTTGGGCATTTTCAACTCCCAGGGTAATCCTGCCATTACATCCACTGCATCTGCACCACCTACCCCAATAGCTATCATGCCTAATCCACCGGCATTGGGTGTATGAGAATCTGTTCCGATCATCATACCGCCAGGGAAAGCATAATTTTCCAAAACTACCTGGTGGATGATGCCAGCTCCTGGTTTCCAGAAGCCAATACCATATTTATTAGATATTGATGAAAGAAAATCATAAACTTCTTTATTGGTATCAATTGCTGCACTCAGATCCTGGTCTGCACCTAGTTTAGCTTGTATCAGGTGATCGCAATGGACGGTAGATGGAACAGCAACCGTTTCGCGTCCACAAGTATCAAATTGGAGTAAGGCCATCTGAGCTGTTGCATCCTGCATGGCTACCCGGTCTGGGGCGAAATCAACATAATCTTTGCCTTTTTCGTAGGTTTTAGTGGCTGGCTTAAAAATGTGAGAGTAAAGGATTTTCTCCGCAAATGTCATAGGGCGGTTCAAAAGGTTGCGGGCAGATTGAACCTTGAAAGGTAATTCACTATAGACTTTCTTTATCAGATCCAGATCAAAAAGCATAGGTAGATTTTTAAGGTAGAGTTCGTTCAGGCATTGCTTTTGCTATCCTGTTTAAAAAGTGGTGCAAAGTTACTTAAAACCACGTTAGAATTTAGCCATGGAAGAGGTGTATTATGGCAAAAAAATATAAATTAGCGACATGAAGAGGTTTAAAACATTTATTGAATGGCAGGCTTTTGGAGTTTGTTCTGCCATTGGTGACAGGTTGGGAATAGCAACTTCGCGTATCCGTATGTGGTTCATGTATATCTCTTTTTTAACCCTTGGATCCCCTATTATTGTCTATATGGTTCTTGCTTTTTGGATGAATATCAAAAGATATATCCTGGCAGCCCGCAGAAATCCGGTACGTTACCTTTAACCAGGGCGCTGGTCGTTGGATTTCACCTCAACATCTTAGGGAGAAATATTCCCTGGAATGTATAATTTACTTCTATTCATTGAGTTTATGGCTTTAGCATTTACATGGAATGTCTGAAGTTTGGTTGTAGCCCTATCGGGAATAAGAGTTACAATAAAATATAGTCAGTAGGTTTGTGCAAAGCGCAACAATGAGTGAAATGCCTGCAATTCCCCGGGAGATCCTTACATTCCTTGGTGAACCATATGATCTCACACCGGAACAAATCGGTTTTTATCAATCCAACAGGTATATAAAACTAAAGCAGGTGTTACAACCTGAAGTCCTCCAATATTTTAGCGAAATCATTTCTGAGCAGGTTGATGAAATGAATAAAGAAGTTAAAAAGCTGGAGGAAAGAGATACTTATGGAAAAGCTTTCCTACAACTGTTTAATCTATGGAGAGAAAATCAAAATATAAAAGAACTGGTTTTTAGTAAACGCCTGGCCAGGATAGCTGCGCAGCTGATGCAAGTCGAAGGAGTTCGACTTTACCATGACCAGGCGCTTTACAAGGAAAGCGGTGGTGGTATTACCCCATGGCATGCCGATCAATATTACTGGCCTTTAGATACCGACAAAACTATTACAGCCTGGATACCTCTCCAGGCCACTCCACTGGAAATGGGACCACTTGAATTTAGTGCAGGAAGTCACCGCATTGTTGAAGGCAGGGAACTTGCCATAGGAGATGAAAGCGAAAAGATAATGCAACAAAGATTGAAAGTGACCGATTTCACGCATGTCATTGAGCCATTTGACGCAGGCGAGATCAGTTTTCATTCAGGTTGGATCTTTCACCGTGCAGGCTCAAATATGTCCCAAAGCATGCGCCGCGTAATGACCATAATTTATATGGACAGGGATATGAGGCTTAAACGCCCCGAAAATAAAAACCAGGAACTGGACTGGAACACCTGGTGTCCTTGTGCAAGGATCGGCGAGATCATTAATAGTCCAATTAACCCTATATTATATCAAGATTAGGATTTTAAAATAGGACCTATGAGACTGAGGATATTTTACAGGCAATTCTTATTCTTTGCTGTTGCAGGCAGTTTTATAAATCATGGCTATAGCCAGCCGGGCGTATTTGAAAAGACCAGGCCCATTTCAGAAAAACTACAGCCTTTACATTTTGGTGAAATAAAGCCAATGGGCTGGATGAAAGAACAGGTGCAACAAAACCTGGATGGCTTCACTGGCCGACTTGATAGCCTGGTACCCGGGCTTATTGTCCAGGACTCTATATATGGTAAGGACAGGCTTACTAAACATATAAAGCATAAAGATGTAGGAGCCCTGGGAGATACTGGTGACTGGCAAGTTCAGTTTTTGTGGTGGAACAGTGAAACACAAAGCAACTGGTGGGATGGATATATCAGGAGTGCCATTTTAAGCGGAGATCAACATCACCTGGAGCGGGTAAAAAAACATGTTGAATATATTTTGTCTACCCAGGATAATGATGGATACATTGGCATTTATGATAAGGATCTGCGCTACCAGTTCAATAATGAAAATGGGGAATTGTGGGCCCAGGCGACTGTGTTAAGAGGGCTTTTAGCCTGGTATGAATACTCGAAGGATCAAATAGTGCTAACAGCCATAAAAAGATCTGTAAAGAATGTGATGGATCATTACCCCATAAACAGATCACACCCTTTCAATACAACAAACCCCAATGTGGGAGGGCTTTCCCATGGCTTGATGTTCATTGATGTTTTAGAGGGCCTAAACCGGATAACAGCGGATAGCAATTATGCAGATTACACCCTGTTTTTGTACCAGGATTTTTCAGAACAAACACTCAACGAAGATGCACAGTACAAAAAGCTTATGGACCCCAGCCTTGCATTAAATGGCCACGGCGTGCATGTCTATGAACATCTCAGGGCAGTGGCAGCGGCCAGTTATATTTCAGGCAATCCCAACTTATATGCGGCTCTTCAGAACTACCTGAATAAGATCTCAATAACAACCACTGCAACCGGGGGTCCAATAGGAGATGAATGGATTGGCAGAAGAAAAGCCAATTCTACATCAGCGGGTTATGAATATTGTTCCTTGCAGGAATTATTACATAGCTATTCTGAATTACTCATCAAATCAGGTAATTCCAATTATGCGGAAAAAATTGAGAAGTTGTTCTTTAATGCTGCCCAGGGTGCAAGACTTCCCAAAGAAAACTGCATTGCTTATCTCAAGTCTGATAATTCTTACTATATGACCGGGGGATTGAACGGAGATACCTCAGTTAAGAATCAAACGCGGTATAAATATTCACCTGTCCACCAGGATGCAGCAGTTTGCTGTGTACCTAATGCCGGAAGAATTACTCCTTATTATATTCAGAACATGTGGCAAAGGCAGGGTAATAATTTGGTTACCACATTATTAGGACCATGTGTTGTAACTACTACATTATCTGGCAAAAAAATACAGGTTAAGGAAATAACCAGCTACCCTTTCAGTTCAGATATTCTATTTGAGGTTTCTGGCCAGGGAGCCATTTTTGATCTTAAGATCAGGAAGCCCACATGGTCTGAAAAAGTTGTTGTCAGCGAAAACTATAAGGAAGAAAATGGCTTTATCATTATCCGGAAAAAATGGGATGGAAAAAGAACAATTAAGATACGGTTGTTTCCATCACCTGTTGCTCACGAAGACAATAATGAGGAAGTTTATTTCAGTTACGGCCCATTGGTTTTGGCACATCCACTACATGCGCATGGAGTAAAAACCAGGAGTTTTCCATTAAAAGGTTATTATGACTGGCAGTATAAACCAGATTCTCTGATCATCTACCGTTATGGAAACAAGCCTATAACGCAGGAAAGGAAAAATTCTTTATTATTCTTTTCTGAATTATATGATCCGCAAGAAAGGAAATATCAAAGAGTGGAATTAGTTCCCATGGGCCAAACCATACTAAGGCAGGTTACTTTTAAAAAGGAATCTCTTTAGAAGAAATATCCATTTTTGAAATAGAAGGATAATCCTAAATTTTACTGATTTTATTTACACCAATTCTTTCAGTTTCTCCACTACCCTATCTACTTCTTCTTTTGTATTGTATTTACTGAAGGAAAAACGCACTGTGGCATAACGATCGTCCTTTTTCAAAGCCTTCATTACATGCGAACCAGCATCAGCGCCGCTGCTGCACGCACTACCACCGGAAGCACAGATGTTATTAATGTCCAGGTTCATAAGAAGAAACTCTGACCGATCGGTCCGGGGAAAGCATACGCTTAATACTGTGTACAGGGCATCTGCACCACAATTAAAACTCACCCCCGGAATATATTGCTTCAACTGGTCGGCCATGTAGAGTTTCAAATCCCTAATGTAACTGCTTTCTTTTTCGTAATCCTGCATCGCTATTTCAAGGGCTTTGGCAAAGCCTACGATACCATAAACATTTTCGGTACCGGCGCGCATGTTTCTTTCCTGTCCACCCCCGAATATAAAAGGTTTGATATTGATATCCTCATTCACATACAGAATGCCCACTCCTTTCGGACCATGGAATTTATGACTGGAAGCCGAAATGAAATGCACATGAATCTCACTGAGGTTAATAGGATAATGCCCAACTGTTTGAACACAATCAGAATGGAATATCGCCTTGTACTTTTGGCATAACTCACCTACTTTTTTAATAGGTAATAATACTCCTATCTCATTATTGGCATGCATCAAACTAACCAGGCATTTACGCCCTTCTCCTGAGTATTTTGCAAGTTGCAATTCAAGATCATCCAGGTCAATATGCCCATCCTCTTTAAGAGCAACGTAACTTACTTCAACATTGGCAGTGTGACCGTAGTGTTCCACAGTATGCAGGACAGCATGATGTTCTATAGGTGATGTGATAATATGATCACAACCCAGATCCCTGATAGAAGCAGCAATAGCGGTGTTATTACTTTCTGTGCCACCACTGGTAAAAAAAATAGAACCTGGTTTTACACCCAGGATCTTTGCTACGGATTTCCGTGCATTTTCAACAGCCAGTCGGGTTTCACGGCCATAAGAATATATTGAAGAAGGATTGCCAAAGTGCTCGGTCATATACGGAAGCATTGCTTCCAAAACTTCTGGAGACAAAGCTGTAGTTGCAGCATTATCAAAATAAATGCGGAAATCATTCATGGGTAATGAATTATTTTTAAATTCCTTTTCAGTAATGGTCATTGGCATGATCTGTTATTTTAAGAACGGCAATTGACAATCCTTGAGAATGGTGCCCTTTCTAACTGCACTCTTTTATATCCTGCATCAATCTTTTCGCAATATTATTGGCAGTGGTCTCAAAATTGCTTTCCGCATAAATACGGATAATAGGTTCTGTATTGGAAGTTCTCAAGTGCACCCAGTCGGAGTCAAATTCTATCTTCAGCCCGTCTTCCGTATTAATTGGATTATTCTTATACTTCTTTTTTATTTTATCAAATATGGCACTCACATCAATGCCATTTTCAAGTTCAATTTTATTCTTGGAGATAAAATAATCCGGATAATTACCACGAAACGATTTAAGCCCTTTTTTAAAATTGGCAAAATGGCTTAAGAATAATGCAATACCGATCAAAGCATCACGACCATAATGAAAATCGGGTACTATGATTCCACCATTGCCCTCACCTCCAATTACTGCATTCGATTCCTTCATTTTCTTAACGACGTTCACCTCGCCAACCGCAGAAGGAAAATATTCACCTCCATGTTTTTGGGTTACATCCTTCAGAGCCTTTGTGCTGCTCATATTGCTTACTGTATTCCCTATCTTCTTGCTCAAAACATAATCAGCCACTGCTACCAATGTATATTCTTCGCCAAACATACTTCCATCCTCACACACAAATGCCAGTCGGTCAACATCGGGGTCCACTGCAATACCAAAATCAGCCTTTTGCTTAACTACCTCATTGCTAAGAGCAGTTAGGTATTCCGGCAGTGGTTCAGGATTATGTGCAAACTTCCCATTTACTTCACCATTTAAAACAATCACCTCAGCAACTCCCAATAGCTTTAACAACTGTGGAACTATCAGGGCTCCTGTAGAATTTATACAATCAACAACTACCTTGTATTCTTTCTTAGCAATAGCATCTTTATCAATAATGGGATAATTTAATACAAGATCTATATGTTTTTCAAGGTAACTGTCATTGGAAATAATGCTTCCCAATTTATCTACCACGGCAAATCCCAACTCTTCTGATTTAGCCCTGCTCAATACTTCAGCACCTACTTCTGCATCAATAAATTCACCTGCATCATTTAATAGCTTTAGTGCGTTCCATTCTTTGGGATTATGGCTTGCTGTAATGATGATCCCGCCATTAGCACTTTCCAGTTTTGTGGCGATTTCCACCGTGGGCGTAGTAGAATAACCCAGGTCTACCACGTCTATTCCAAGGCTGACAAGCGTATTTACAACCAATTGGCTCACCATGCTTCCTGAAATACGACCATCCCTGCCTACCACTATTTTAGCAGGGAAGGACTTATCCTGTCTTCTTTCAGCTATTATATTACCATAGGAAGCAGTAAACTTCACTACGTCTATCGCTGTTAAGGATTCGCCTGGTTTTCCACCTATAGTACCCCGGATGCCTGAAATGCTCTTGATCAATGCCACAAAAACGGATTTAATCCCCCTCCCCAACAGTTGGAGATCAGGGGTGGCAAAAATACGGTTTTAAGATTTCTCCCTGAAAGATGTGAACCCTCCTAAGGTTACTTTTGTAAAAAATTGGTAATGCCCGTAAAGGAATGGTATAAAGAATGGTTTAATTCTCCCTTCTATCACAAACTCTATTTTGAACGCGATGAAAACGAAGCCCGGCAGTTCATGGACAGGTTAATAGAGCATTTTAATTCCCCAAAGGAGAGTTTGATGTTAGACCTGGCATGCGGACGGGGAAGACATAGCAAATACCTGGCATCCAAGGGATTTGATGTTACCGGAATTGATATTTCTGCTGAAAGTATTAATTATGCCCTTCAGTTTGAAAACAGCCATCTTCATTTTTTCCAGCATGATATGCGTTTGCCTTCCTGGATCAACTATTTTGATTATGTATTTAACCTGTTCACTTCCTTTGGTTATTTCCATACTCGTAGGGAACATGACGACGCTATCCGGACCATGGCTCAATGTATCAAACCAGGTGGCAAAATACTGGTAGATTACCTGAATGTCCATTATATAGAGGAACGCCTGGTTCATAATGAAATAAAAAAAGTTGATGGTACGGAATATGAAATCCACAGGTGGCACGATGATGATTTTTTTTATAAAAGGATCATAGTAAAGGACGGTTCACTACCTCGTCCCTCAGAATACACAGAAAAAGTTGCCAAATTCAGCCTTGGTGATTTTACAGAAATGCTATCATTTCAAAACTTACAGGTTAGGGAAGTCTTTGGTGATTACCAATTGAATTCTTACAGCGTTTCAGGAACTCCCAGAATGATCATTGTTGCCAGCAAAAAGACAACGAATCAATAATTAATTAGGAATTACAGGCAACCTTTTGTGTTTCATGTTGCCGATTGGCTTATTGTTGATCAGCATATACTTTGCTGTTTCATAATAGGCAGTTGCCAACTCACTCATCCTGCCCTGAATAGAATCAAGCTGGGACTTGTTAAAATGAACTTTGTCATTAAGGCAATGCAATTCTTCCCTTTTAAAATTCAGGTTTTTGTTGAAATAGAAATCATCGCTAATAATGCCTATTCTACCTTCATCATGCGCAATAGTAAAAGCATAATGCTGGTTGCTTTTGTTCCGAAGTAAATCTCTACCAAGAGTTGTATTCAGGTATGTTTCACCAGCAATACCTGCAATGGTTGGCAACACATCTATCTGAGAAACCACTTCTGTTCTTTTTTGAGGCTTTAACAACCTGGGAGCATAAATAATTAGCGGTACATGTTCCTCGGTCAACCGCTCATTAGTCCAAACTGCGGGATAAATGGCTTTAGCATTCCCGGAAACACCATGATCACCTACAAATACAAAAATGGTATTGTTATAATAACTTTCAGATTTTGCTGACTCAATAAAATGCTTCACGCTGAAATCAAAATATCTGAAGGCATTATATTCTTCCACCGATTCAAAACCCCATTTTTCAAGTTCACCGGGCAAAGGAGTCTTTTTTTCAAATTCAGAATCCCCCTCCGGGATGGTAAATGGCCTGTGATTATCTGCTGTCTGAATGATGGCAAAAAATGGATCCTTTTGTTGGGAAAAAACATTATTAGCTTCCTTGAAAAGATCCATATCGCTGATGCCCCAAACGTTAACCGGTTTTGACCTGAATTTACCCTCAGTAACCAGGTCTACACCATTAATATTTTTCACGAGTCCTTCAAAATTATTAAAGCTAGGGCTTCCCCCGAGAAAGTAAAACTTCTGGTAACCTTTAAAATTATTGATAATCGTATGCTGTTCAAGCGCCTGTGGATTGCGGCTGCTAAACTTTGAAAGTTGTACGTCAGGGATACCTGTAAGGGTGGCAAAAAGACCTCTCGCAGTAGAAAAATGCGGAGTAAAGCAACGGTTAAAGAAAATGCTACTATCTGCTACCGATTGAAAAAATGGTGTCGTATTCAGGGCATTACCACTTAAGCTGCTTTTATACATGCTGAATGATTCGCAGAGTACCAATACAACATTGGGCCTTGAGGTAAGGCTTTGTGCCGAAGGATGTATAACCCGGGTATAGGAAAAATTGTCTTTGTCAAGACCCATTACTCCAGCCATTACAGGAAATAGCTCCTTTGCTTTTGATTCACTAAACTCAGGCTTCCTGAATTTTAATGTAGAGAAGAAGTTTTGCAGCGGATTTAATGCCAGGTAAGATTTAAAGCTGTCATTATAGGTGAAAGCAGCATTCCATTTTAAGGGTTGACTTCCAGTGCTGCCGTAAGCAATCATGGCAAGAAATAATGCTGTTACCAGGAACCATTTCCTGTCATATTGAATGGCTTTCCCCTGCGTTTTTAAAGAAACCTGGCCGTGAAGCTTACGAAACATATTACGAATCAACAGAACAGATAATATAAGTCCTGCTACCATCCACATTATTGGATAAGATTGCCATAACATCGCGGCTGAAATACCGGGATCTTCTGCAAAATTTAAGGCACTGGCATTTAAGCGGGTTTTATTATAAGAAAAACATCCAAAATCAGCAGCAAAAAAGAAGAAAATGAAAAATGTTGCTATCGCCAGGTACCAGGTCCAGAATTTCTTGGTGCTTTCAGAATAAAAAGGAGATAACTCGCGGAAGAAACTTGCTATCACTAATGGCAATAGGATGAAACTTATCCAGCGAAGATCATAGCGCAGGCCTAACAAAAAAGATGGAAGGTGATCGCTCAACAACTTTCCTTCTGGTTTAAATGCAATAAAGGTGATAAAACGCTGAAGAGTGAACATCAACAAAAAGACTACCATGAGGTTTATAACCCAATGTAAAGTTTTAGGCAATCTTAATTTTAAGAGCATTGCAGCGTGATGTTTTAACAGACCTGCAAAAAAACTAATTTTTAATGGCTAAACCAATGAATATTCGTCCAATAGACCCTGTTAAAGACCATTTGTCATAATGTTTAACATCTTGATGTAGGAAAGAAAGGAAAAGACACGCTTTCCATTTGTATTGAATACTTCAGTTTACAAATAAGGAAATGGTTTTGGACTCTATTTATTCTTTTTATTATGATAGAGCATATACCGGGCAGTTTCATAATAAGCATCGGTATATTTTTCCAGTTTAGCTTTTACACTGTCAGCTACGTTGGCAGGTATGGGATCATTGTTACGTATAGAAGCCAGTTCTATCCCTGGTTTTCCTAAGGTCTTTCTTAAATAATAATCTCCACCTATCATGCCTATCTTTTTTTCATCCGGATCTATAATAAAGGCACTTGAAGATCGAAAAGGATCAGCATACAAAGCAGAGTCAAAAAGATTGCGCCCCATTCCGGTGTTAACATAAGGCTCTGAAATAAAGCCTGCAATGGAAGGAACTACATCCAATTGAGAACAGGTATTTGTTTTCCTGTAACCCTTAAGGCCAGGGTAATAAAATAAAAGTGGCACATGTACTGTCGTCAAAGCCTGTTGGTTCCAGGCCTGTGGAAACATATTACCTGCATCACCCCTGATACCATGATCTCCCACAAATACAAATACGGTATTCTTAAAATAGGGCTGCTTTTGTGCTGCTTCAATAAATTTCAGGTAAGAAAAGTCAGTGTATCTGAAAGCATTGAATTCATCATTGCTGACAAAACCATATTTTTTTAACGAATCTTCAGGCAGCGTGACTTTTTTAAATTCATTCAGATCTTCAGCAGGGATGGTATAAGGACGGTGATTATCTGCAGTTTGAATAATAGCGAAGAAAGGCTTCTTTTGCTGTCCTAAAATTTTATTGGCATTCAGGAATACATTCTTATCGCTTATGCCCCAAACATCTATTTTTTCAGCATTATAATCATCCTGTTCATAAAGTTTAAGGCTGTCAATATTATATTTAAGTAACCCACGGATATTAGCCCAACTGGCACTACCCCCAATAAAGTAAAATTTTTCATACCCGTGAAATGAGTTGAGTATCGTATTCTGGTCAACAATCACAGGGTTTCGGCTGGAGGTTTTTGGCGCTTCAACATCCGGTATACCAGTCACAGTAGCCCAAACTCCCCTGGCAGTGCCATAGCTCGGAGTAAAGCAATGATCAAAAAAAATCCCCTGTTTGCATAGTGAATCAAAATAGGGAGTTGGATTTAATGGATTACCCCACATACTGCTTTTGTAAGCACTAAAGCTTTCACAGATTACTAATACAACATTGGGCTTTTGACCAGGTTGTAATGGTCCGTGCGGAAAAACAGCCCTTGCATAATTCAATGTATTACTATCCATTTGTGCCACTCCAAGGTAGTATGCCATTAATTTATAATTGGCCCTGGCCTTTTTCTCATTAAAAGTTGAACTTCTGAAGGAAAGTGTACTAAAAAAGCTTTGCATGGGATTTAAGGCCAATTGCGCCTTAAAAGAATCCTTTAAGGTGAAAACATCACTCCACCGAAGTGGAAATTGACCTAATGTTCCCCAAACGGCTGCTAATAGCAAAGCAATGAATGGAATAGTCCAAAGCTTTGCCTTTCCCGAAGTACTGGATGGTAGCTTTTGAAATATATGTAGCAATCTTGAAAATAAATATCCAATAACCACTACAAATATTATGATCAATAAAAAGCTTCGCATGACCGGGTAGGTTTGCCAGACCATATGAAGGGAGATGCCGGCATCCTGCATATAATTCAGGACTGAAGCATTCAGACGCTGGTGCAGGTAATCATAATGAAAGAAATCCGTGATATATAAAAACAGGGACAGAAAAAACAATAAAGAAAGAAAAACGATCCAGAATTTTTTGGCATTCCTGTTCTTAAATGGATTTAAAAACGGCAATGCACAAAGAAGCAGGATCAAAAGGCCAAGAACACATGCTACCCGCAGATCAAGACGCAGGCCCATTAAAAAAGCATCTGCCGGAAATGAGTATTGGTGAGGTTTATAATAGAGATAAAAAAAAAGCCTGAAACAGGTAAGTAACAACAAGAATAGCAAAATGACACTCGAAATCCATTTTATCAGTCGTGGTAACTTAGGCATAACTCGAAAGCGTCAAATTTAATTAATTACTTTTACGGCTTAAGTTAAAGTGCATGCAGAAAGTATTCGAAGCGGACAGGTACCTATTCCAATTGATCAATAATAAATGGAGCAATCCTTTATTTGATACCTTAATGCCACTGGTTCGAAATGCCAATTTCTGGATCCCTTTGTATCTTTTTCTCCTGGTTTTTGCACTGTTCAATATCCCAAAAAGTGGTTGGTTTATATTATTTGCGGTGTGCACAGCGGCTCTCACGGATGTCTTAAGCAGTCACATCATTAAGAACCATATATTTCGCCTTCGCCCTTGCCAGGACCCTTCATTGATAGGTACTATCAGGGTTTTGGCCAGTTATTGTCCCCAAAGTTCTAGCTTTACCTCCTCCCATGCCGCTAACCATTTTGGCCTGGCAACTTTTGCCAGCGTTACACTTTACCGTTATGCCGGCAAGTGGATCTACCTGACTTATCTCTGGGCTTTTCTTATTATCTATGCGCAACTCTATGTGGGTGTTCATTACCCTATTGATGTTTTTTGTGGAGCTTTATTAGGTGTAATGGCAGGACTTTTGACTGCATGGATATATCAAAAAAAATGGGCTAGCCCTAACTTAGACAATCAAATGTCATAATGGAAATTTTAATATTGCTGGGATTAATTATATTGAATGCAGTTTTTGTAATGTCTGAAATTGCATTGGTTTCTGCCAGGAAGCCAAGATTGGAGAGCATGGCAGAAAAAGGAGATAAAAAGGCGGGTGTAGCTTTAAAATTATCCAATAACCCTGAATTATTCCTGTCTGCAGCCCAGATCGGGATCACCTTAATAGCTATTTTAACAGGTGTATATTCCGGCGAGCGGTTTAGTGTTTACCTTGAACCAACGCTTCAAAAAATTGATGCCATACAACCTTATGCTAAAACCATCTCCACCACTATTGTTGTAATAATAGTTACATTTCTTTCTATTGTATTTGGTGAACTGATTCCCAAAAGGATAGGTTTGCTCAACGCTGAACGCATAGCCAAGATCGTTGCTCCTATTATGCATGGGTTTGCCAGGCTCACCCACCCCATCGTGTGGTTACTGAATAGAACAAGTAATCTTTTCTTTACCATTTTCAATATTCGCCGAACCAAAGATGAAACAGTAACCGAAGAAGAGATCAAGGCTATTATTTCTGAAGGAACGGAATCGGGCACAATTGAAGAGGAAGAAAAGGAAATGATTGAAAGGATATTTCACCTGGGTGACAGGAATATCACTTCCCTTATGACCCACAGAAGTGACATTATCTGGTTTGATGTAAATGATAATGAAGAAAGCATAAGGGAAAAGATCGTCCAGGAGCCTCACTCTGTTTATCCAATTTGCGACGGAGAAATTGATAACATTAAAGGGATGGTTTCAATAAAAGACCTTTACATAATTGATGATTTTACCTTATTCAAAGATGTTGTGCAGCCAGCCATGTTTGTTCCGGAGAATAATACAGCTTACCAGGTAATGGAAAAGTTCAAAGAAACAAAAAGCCATTCGTGCTTTATAGTAGATGAATATGGCAGCCTCCAGGGAATGATCACATTGAATGATATTCTTGAAGCTATTGTTGGCGATATTCCGCAGACAGGTGTACAGGATTACGAGATCGTAGCAAGAGAAGACGGCAGCTACCTGGTGGATGCACAGATCCCGTTTTACGACTTCTTAAGCCGCTTTGGCAAGGCCGATTGGGCAAGTAATGAAGAATATTCCTTTGATACTTTAGCAGGCTGTATTCTGCATGAACTGGAACGAATACCTAAAACGGGCGACAAATTATCATGGAGAGGTTTTGAAATAGAAGTAATGGATATGGACGGTCACCGGATAGACAAGGTCATGGTAATTCCAGGTAAGGAAATTACAGACGAAATGGATGAAGATGAATAGTATTTATTATGGGGAACAAGTACTAAACGAGTAAAGAGGTATTAGTACTTAAAAAGTAAAACTGGCCTGCCTGGCCGGAAAATCCAGCTTGGTGCTTTGACGCTTGCCATTTACTACAACATGCACAATGTTGATCTGGCCATCATTGAAATCATGCAACAACGAATTCGTGACATCCAATTTCTTACACGCTCCCACTCCTTCTACCTGGAAATAGCAAAATGCGGACTCTTTTTCCTTTTCAAAACCTACATATGTAAGTTTAACAGGTTTGCCGTCAACAACAATGTTCAAATGCCTGTTTACATAATCAGGAATTAATATATCCAAAACAGCCTTACTTTTTGCCTCGGTAAACTCAACAGGAGTTTTATATTCCTTATTCAGGGTTGTTTCAAAATCTTCAGCAAATAACTTACAACTGATCTCAAGGGTTTTCTCCTTCAGGTTTTGGTTGATCTCTGTCACAGATACAAAAAAGGGATGGTAGGCAGCCTTTTGAGAAACGATGGCAGATGGTGAATTGGCAGGTTCATGCTTACCTGGAACGGTTGTAAACGCAGTACCCCACCAAAGAATACTCAAGGCAAACCATTTAAATAATTTAACAACCATCAGCAAAGTTTATTTTTCATTTACAAAAGTCTGGTTTATTTTGAAGCCTCAACTTTAAAAAAGGTTAAATAGTCTGATTCCGAAAAGCATGAAGAAAGAAATATCCTTCCTTCATGTCCCTTACTTTCACAAGCATGAATGATTTTGGTTTTTATTTTAAGATTGGTTGGGAACATATTATCAATTTAGACGCCCTCGACCATATTTTCTTCATCGCAGCTCTTGCTGCTGTTTATATGCTTAAAGACTGGAAACAGGTTTTAGTGCTTGTTACGGCTTTTACCCTGGGCCATACCATTACACTTGTATTAAGTAGCCTGGATCTGTTAGAAATATCATCCAGCTGGGTAGAGTTTCTAGTCCCCTGTACTATAGTATTTACGGCATTATCCAATCTATTCCTGAAAAATTTCTCATCAAAGGCCATTAAGATCAATTATCTCCTTGCCCTGTTCTTTGGACTTATCCACGGCCTGGCATTTGCCAATACACTGCGAATGCTTCTTGCCCAGGATCAAAGCTTTGCCTGGTCCATGTTCAGTTTTAGCCTGGGACTTGAGTCAGGCCAAATACTCATTGTTTTTATGGTGCTGTTGTTGGCGGAGCTTTCTGTAGGAATGTGGAAGGTTACAAGGCGTGATTGGGTGATATTCTTGTCTTCGGCCGTTATGGCCCTGGCCCTGGAAATGGCTGCCCAAAGATGGCCTGAAAAGAAGAACCATTCCAATACTATTTCAATAAATCACCATTCTTATCAAAAACCAATGGTAATGACAATGCTTCATATTAGGGAAAGAGGAATATCAATAAATCAATTGATTTAAAAAAAGATTAGGTGCCAGGGCTTACACAACCAGTAAGAATAAAGCTTTAAATAAATAGCGTATTTACTTTTTAACACTATAAATAATAAACACACATGAAGAAAGTTTTCTTGTTTTTTGCATCAGCCGGGCTAATAGCCACAGCGAATGCACAAAACATTCAAAACAATCCAGGCTCAAATCATGCCAACAAGTTTGAGCAAATGGGTACTACCCTTCCGACTCCTAATGAATACCGGACAGCAAGTGGTGCACCAGGACCTAAGTACTGGCAGCAACGATGTGATTATGATATCAAGGCAACACTTGATGAACCTAATCTTAAATTAACTGGTAGTGAAACAGTAACTTATTATAACAACTCTCCTGATGTTCTCACTTATTTATGGTTGCAGTTAGATGAGAACCAGCATTCCAATTCAAAAAATGCTAATTACCAAAACAGTAATAGCATGCCTCAAAATGCTACTCTTCAGCAAATAAAGGCTATGGAGGATAATAATAAGGAAAATGGTTATGGAGTCAACATTGTGAAATTATCAGATGCTACGGGCAAATCGCTGAAGTACACTGTAAACAAAACGATGATGCGTGTTGACTTACCTGCTCCTTTGAAGCCAGGTCAGAAATTCATCTTTACTTGTGATTGGAACTATAAGATTGCTGACCGCATGAGTATTGGTGGCCGTGGGGGCTATGAATATTTCCCTGAGGATGGCAATCATTTGTTTACCATGACACAATGGTACCCTCGCCTTTGTGTGTACAGTGATTTCCAGGGATGGCAAAATCACCAGTTTACAGGCCGTGGAGAATTCGCACTGACCTTTGGAAACTTTAAAGTACAAATGACCGTTCCTGCGGATCATATTATAGGATCAACAGGTGAATGCCTGAACTATCAGCAGGTTCTAACCCCGGCACAATTTGGCAGGTGGCAAAAAGCGCAAACGGCCAAAGAGCCTGTTGAGGTAGTAACCCTGGCAGAGGCTAAAGCTGCTGAAAAACAAAAAAGCACCAAAACGAAAACCTGGATCTTCAAGGCTGAAAATGTTAGAGATTTTGCCTGGGGTTCTTCAAGGAAGTTCGTTTGGGATGCTATGCTTGCAACCGTTGAAGGCAAAAAGATCATGTGTATGAGTTTTTATGGTAAAGAGGCCTATGGTTTATACCGTAAGTTCTCTACTAAAGCAGTTGCGCATACTATTAAGAGCTATTCCAAATTCACGATACCATATCCATATCCTGTAGCACAAAGTGTGGAAGCAGCTAATGGAATGGAATACCCAATGATCTGTTTCAATTATGGCCGTACTGAAAAAGACGGTACCTATAGTGAGAATACTAAATATGGAATGCTCGGAGTGATCATCCATGAGGTAGGTCATAACTTTTTCCCAATGATCGTTAATAGCGATGAGCGCCAGTGGAGTTGGATGGATGAGGGCCTCAATACATTTGTTGAATACCTGACTGAGGAATTGTATGATAATAAATTCCCTTCACGCCGCGGACCGGCATTTACCATAACTGATTACATGAAGTTGCCAAAGGACCAACTGGAACCCATTATGACCAACTCGGAAAACATTATTGGTTTTGGTCCTAACGCCTATAGCAAACCGGCAACAGGTTTAAATATTCTGCGTGAGACTATCATGGGTCGCGAGCTGTTTGATTATTCCTTTAAAGAATATGCTCGCCGTTGGGCCTTTAAACACCCAACCCCTGCCGACCTTTTCCGCACTATGGAAGATGCAAGTGGCGAAGACCTTGACTGGTTCTGGAGAGGCTGGTTTTATAGCACAGATGCAACTGACATTTCCCTGGATTCTGTAAAATATGCCCGTGCTGTAGCATCCAAAGAATTGCCTACAGGACGACGCCGAGGTAATGAGGGAAACCTGCAATCATTACCAAAACCAATGGTCAATTCTTTTGAAGATATTTCCAAGATCAGGAATAGGCAAGACGCATCAATTAAATTCCAGACAGATGTGGATACTTCCCTGCGCGATTTTTACTGGAGATATGACAGGGGACTAGAACCTTATGACTCAACAAAATATGAAGTAACCGCAAGTGGTCCCAATGTAGAACCTCTGAATGATTCTGAACAGCAGGAAGTTGCCACTAAATATTTTTACGAATTAAGCTTCACCAATAAAGGTGGACTTGTCATGCCAATTATTGTTGAATGGACTTTCAAAGATGGCTCAAAGGAAGTAGACAGGATACCTGCGCAAGTATGGAGATTGAATGAAAACCATGTGACCAAGTTCTTTATGAAAGATAAAGAAGTGGCAGGTATCAAACTGGATCCTATGCGCGAAACAGCGGATATAGATGAAAGCAACAATACCTGGGGAAATGTTCAACAGGAACCATCCAAATTTGCAGTGTTCAAAGCTAAACAGGGAGCTGCCCGCGGTCAAAGCCAGGGTGTCAATCCCATGCAGAAAGCAAAAGAAAAGAAAGATTTCTAAATGCACTCAGTTATAAACAAAAGACCACCTGATCAGGTGGTCTTTTGTTTATGTAGTAACTTATGTTTCCGGGCAGGTAATTAGATATCTATTCCCCGGTTTCCCATTCAGGCAAACTCATTATCTGTGATAAGGAGTTACCTGTTTTTTCCCATCCAATAGTCACATGCCCATTAGTGATCACGATAAAATTTACTGGGACACTCATATTATAACGTAATACCTGCTGCAATACATTTTCATTCAAACTAACTTCCGGGGCTTTACATTCTATGATCATCCATGGTTTATGGTTGGTATCATAAACCAAAACATCAAAGCGTTTTTTTAATTCATTGAGTTGAATTTCTTTCTCCACCGCTATCAAAGAAGATGGATATTTTAAATGATGAACAAGGTAATTTATGAAATTCTGGCGCACCCATTCTTCTTCAGTCAAAAGAAGCCATGATCTACGTATAGCATCAAAAATGAAGCGCTTATTCCCCTCCACCTTGATATTGAATTGCGGCTCCGGAAATTGAACTGCTATCATGCATCAAACCTAATCATTAAATTCGTAGCCATGAAGACTAAAGACGACATCGTTCACAACTGGCTGCCACGGTACACAGGACAGCCTCTGGAAAATTTTGGAAAGTATATATTACTGACAAACTTCAGCAATTATGTACAATTGTTTGCCCAATGGCATGGAGCTAAAATTATAGGAACAGACAAGCCAATGCAATGCGCTACGGCAGATGGGATCACTATAATTAATTTCGGAATGGGAAGTCCTACAGCAGCCACAGTCATGGATCTATTGACAGCCATTCAACCCGAAGCTGTGTTATTTCTTGGAAAATGCGGCGGTTTGAAAAAGCGGAATAAATTAGGTGATCTTATTATACCAATTGCCGCTATCAGGGGTGAAGGAACTTCTAATGACTATTTCCCGGTGGAGGTACCTGCGCTTCCTGCGTTCGCATTACAAAAAGCCATTTCAACCACCATACGGGAATATGAGGTAGACTATTGGACCGGAACCGTATACACTACCAACAGAAGGGTTTGGGAACATGATGAAGAATTCAAGGAATATCTTCAACAGATCAGGGCTTATGCCATAGACATGGAAACAGCTACCATATTTTCAGTGGGCTTTTACAACAAAATTCCTACCGGGGCATTGTTGCTTGTATCAGACTCGCCAATGACACCTGAAGGTGTAAAAACAGAGGAAAGTGATAAAAAAGTAACAGAGCAATTTGTAGAACGGCATATACGCATTGGCATCGATTCATTAAAGCAGTTGATCAATAATGGGTTAACAGTAAGACATCTTCGCTTTTAAATATGAAAGTACTCTTCTACCTGGTGGCTTGTTTAATGGTTTGGTCATGCAAAACTGTTAAGCCTGGAAATGCTTCTTGTTTTAAAGGCAGGCTGGAAATCAAAGCAGCTTGTATGAATTATACAATAAAGCTGATTGGTGGTGACATGGATACAAGTCTTATTGTGCAAAAATGGACCAATGAAAGTACGGGGAAATCTTACTCTAATGTATTTGCGCTGGGAAGCAGGTGTTCATTCCCTGCAGACATCCAGGAAGGACAGGAATTTTATTTCGTCCTGGATAAAACCACTGTACAAAAGTGCGCTGTATGCATGATGTATTATCCTGTGCCTCACAAACAATTATCGATCAAGGTGCTTCCGGGCACCTACAAATAGGTTAATACATGAATCCACTCTTAAGCATCCGGGATCTATCGATTGATTTTGTGACGGAAGAACAAACCTTCACGGCTGTTAAAAATATTTCTTTAGATGTGTTTCGGGGTGAGATTGTTGGCGTTGTGGGTGAAAGTGGTTCCGGCAAATCTGTTACATCACTTTCCATATTGCAACTGTTGCCTTCACCACCGGCAAAATATAATAATGGAAAAATTTTATTTTCAGAGAATGGATCTGAAAGCATAGATCTTCTTCAATGTTCTGCAACAACCATCCAGGAGATCAGGGGACACAAGATCGGAATGATATTCCAGGAGCCCATGACCTCTCTTAACCCTGTAATTACCTGTGGCAGACAGGTGATGGAAGCATTGCAGACCCATAAGAAAATATCTGCTGCAAAAGCTAAAGAACAAACTATTTCATGGTTGGAAAAAGTAAAGCTTCCCGACCCCCTAACTACTTTTAAAAAGTATCCACACCAATTAAGTGGCGGCCAGAAACAAAGGGTGATGATAGCTATGGCTATGTGTTGCAATCCTTCATTGTTGATTTGCGATGAACCTACTACAGCCCTGGATGTAACTGTTCAAAAAACCATTCTGCTGTTGATCAAGGATTTGCAGCAGCAACAAAATATGGGCGTAATTTTCATTACCCATGACCTGGGTGTGGTTAAAGATATTGCAGACAAGGTAGTGATCATGTACAAAGGAGCCATAGTAGAACAAAATACAACAAGCAACATATTTACCCACCCCATCAACCCCTATACAAAGGCACTTATTGTCTGCCGGCCAGCTTTACATTCAAAAGGTGAAAAACTTCCGGTGGTGAGCGACTTCCTTGAAGGAATAAAAAATGAACCCGGTGAAAATACAGGCACCAGGAACAACTCGAAAGAGCAAATACTCATGGAGGTAAAAGACCTGGTAGTAAGATTCCCTTCACGCAGCAATTTTTTCGGGAAAGTGAAAAGCCATTTTACCGCGGTAGACCACGTAAGCTTTTCCGTTTATAAGGGGGAGACTTTAGGTTTGGTAGGCGAATCAGGGTGTGGAAAAACAACTCTGGGCAGAACAATTTTAGGACTTATTGAGCCTTCAGAAGGGCAAATTCTATATGCAGGGAAGAATATCACTCACCTAAACACTGAAGAGACCAAACATTTAAGAAAAGATGTACAGTTGGTTTTCCAGGATCCTTATTCCTCACTGAATCCACGCTTAACGGTTGGAGCAGCTATAGCAGAACCCATGAAAATAGCCGGGCTGGAAATGGATAATCGAAAAAGAAAATCAAAAGTTGCCAAACTTTTAGACCAGGTAAATCTTTCTGGGAACGTTATGAACCGCTACCCGCATGAATTCTCGGGTGGACAAAGACAACGAATAGTTATTGCAAGAGCATTGGCGCTTAACCCTGATTTCCTTGTTTGTGATGAATCTGTTTCTGCATTGGATGTAAGTGTTCAGGCACAGGTGCTAAACCTGTTAAATGAATTGAAAACTAAACTGGGATTAACCTTATTATTCATTTCCCATGACCTCTCCGTGGTCCGATATATGAGCGACCGTATCATGGTCATGAATAAAGGAAAGATCGTGGAAGAAGGTATTTCCGAAGACATTTATAAGAATCCGCAAAATGCCTATACCCGCCAGTTACTGGAATCAGTACCTGACCTTTAAAAGGAAGACTCCTTATTCTTGCCTACACTTCTCTTTTTATTAAGCCTTTGGCTAAATTTTTTCCGGAAAAGCACCTCCCAAAATTGGTTTAAAGACCATTCCGGGCACATTTTCTATAAAAAAACAGGGCCTGTTTTTTTAAATATCTTATTTTTGCGGCCTTTAAGCCAAATGACCTTCCCCGGTGCCGTAAGACCGAGGTATATGTTAAGGGCTATGAGCATAAGGTAATCCCTTAGCTCTTCTCCCCTTCTCTTGCCCCTCCCTGCTGCCCGATCAAAGTCACTGGCTATTCATAAACACTAAAACAGTCCATGAAGCTTTCACAATTTAAGTTTGACCTTCCCTTAAATCTCATTGCCCAACATCCTGCTAAAAAACGTGAAGATGCCCGAATGATGGTTGTACACCGCAAAACGGGTCAGATTGAAAACAGATTATTTAAGGATATCCTTGAGTACTTTGATGACAAGGACGTTTTTACAGTAAACAATACAAAGGTTTTTCCCGCAAGAATGTATGGCCGTAAAGAAAAGACAGGTGCCAAGATCGAAGTATTCCTTTTGCGTGAGTTGAACAAAGAACACCGACTTTGGGATGTGATCGTTGATCCCGCAAGAAAGATCCGTGTAGGCAATAAATTATACTTTGGGGATACGGAAGAACTGGTAGCTGAAGTTATAGACAATACGACTTCACGTGGCCGTACCATCAAATTCCTTCATGAAGGTTCAGAAGATGAATTCAGGCAGGTACTGGAAAAATATGGAGAAACGCCTTTACCTAAATATATCAAGCGCAAGCCGGATGAAGAAGACCGCGAACGTTACCAGACTGTTTATGCCAAGCATGAAGGTGCAGTTGCTGCACCTACAGCAGGTTTACACTTTAGCCGCGAACTGATCAAGCGTTGCGAGATCAAGGGTATCCGGTTTGCCGAAGTCACACTTCATACCGGTCTGGGTACTTTCCGTCCCATTGAAGTGGAGGACCTGAGCAAACACAAGATGGATGCTGAATATTATCGCATTGAAGATGCTGCATGTAAGATCGTGAATAAGGCAAAAGAAACCAGCCATCGTATCTGCTCTATTGGTACCACTACCATGAGGGCACTGGAATCTTCAGTAACCGCTCAAAAACTATTAAAACCTTCTGAAGGATGGACTAATATTTTCATACATCCTCCCTATGATTTTAATATTGCCGATTCCCTGGTTACGAATTTCCATCTTCCAAAAACCAGTCTTTTGATCATGACCTGTGCATTTGCAGGCTATGACCTTACAATGGAAGCATATAAAAAAGCAATCAAGGACAAATACAGGTTCTTCAGTTATGGTGATGCCCTGCTGATCGTTTAACCTGATTATTGAATAATAAAAAAACCTCCTTTCCGGGAGGTTTTTTTATTATAGATGTTTACCAAATGTTATAATCCAAACAAGCCGCTGTTTAATTGTTGCAGCACCTTCTTTTTTTCATCGGCCGCCACCAATACTGAAATATTATGAATACTTCCGCCATAGGATACCATGCGCACATTTACATTTGCCAGGCAATCAAACAACTTCTTTAATGTATTGGCATCTGAGGCGATCTCATTACCCACAATTGATACAATGGTTTGATTTCTATCAACTGCTACCGAACTGAATGCCTCTAGTTCCCTGATGATATCCGGTAGTGAATTTTCGTTATCTATGGTTAGGGAAACTGCAACTTCTGAAGTTGTGATCATATCAATAGGAGTCCGGTATTTTTCAAACACTTCGAAAACCTTTCTTAAAAATCCATAAGCCAGCAGCATCCTGCTACTTTTTACATTGATAGCGAGGATGCCATCTTTTGCGGCAACAGCCTTAACACCTTTAGAAGCTGCTTCTTCAGCAATTAAAGTTCCCTTAGCTGAAGGCGCCATTGTATTTAGAAGTTTTACCGGGACCTTATATTGCTGGGCCGGCCATATAGATGCAGGGTGAAGTATCTTGGCGCCGAAATAGGCCAACTCCGCTGCTTCGTCAAAGCTTAATTGCTCAATGGGAACAGTTTTATTTACAATCCGGGGGTCATTATTATGCATACCGTCAATATCTGTCCATATCTCGCAGACAGATGCCTTGATGGCGGCTGCTATCAGGGAAGCACTGTAATCACTACCGCCTCTTTTTAAATTATCAACTTCACCTTTTGCATTACGGCAGATATAACCCTGTGTAATAAATAATGACTTCTCTCCATACTGCTTCAAAAGCCTTTTCAACTTCTCTCTTATTACTTCCACCTGTGGTTCATCATTGGCATCAATACTCATGAACTCCAGTGCGGGAAGTAATTCATGATCTATACCTTTTTCAGATAAATAAACACTGAATAATTTAGTGGACAATAATTCTCCCTGCGCCAGTATGTCTTTATTAAGTGCCTCATTATAAGAGATGCGCAATATAATGTTGAGGAACTCAAAATGCTCCTTTAAAATGTTTTCAGCTTTCTGCACTGAAGTTGGCTGCTTCACCAATTCGGCAATAAATTCTTTATATTGATTTTCCAGAGCATCAATCTTGCTCTTTGCTGACTGTTTATCTCCATTGGATAGTGAAGTTCCAATTTCCACCAGGGCATTGGTCGTTCCGGAAACAGCACTGAGAACTACGATCTTTGGCTCGCTATCAGCGGTGATAAGGCTGGCCACATCGTGCATACGTTGCGGCTTACCTACTGAGGTGCCGCCAAACTTCATAACTTTCATTTTCCCTAAAAGCTTTATTTGGCCGCAAATATAGGTCTACCAAAGTTTTCAGGCCTTGACATTCGCCATATCCAGTCCAAATTTTTCCGCCAGGTATTGAAGATCATCAACTACAGGACCTAGTAATGGAATTCCTTTCTCCATTCGGATCTTTTCCATTTCCCGTTCAGGATCACCGGGAATCAGTACTTTTTCAAAACCGGAAGCGGTTTTGGCTTCCCGAAATCGCCGTATCCATTGGTCCATATGCTGCCTGAACTCTTCAGCAGGCCTGAAAGCGTCAACGCGCATAGCCCCAAAAAAATGGCCGATGCCCTTTCCAGGCATATTGGTTGGCATTGGAACATAAGCGGGAAAAGGAGGCACCCAGGGACCATAGTTGGCTCCACTAAGTACGGCAGAAAATATATCCACTATAGCTCCCAATGCATACCCTTTATGACTTCCGTGTTCCTTATCGCCTCCAAGTGGCAATAAGGCCCCTCCAATTTTTAGTTCATGGGGATCAGTAGATGACTTTCCCGATTTATCCTGTATCCATCCCGGAGGTGCTACACCTCCCTTTCTTTGCAATATTTCTAACTTTCCATTGGCTGCCGTTGTAGTGGCCATATCAGCTACAAATGGAGGCTCTTCCCCGGCAGGGATGGCCACACAGATCGGGTTAGTTCCCAATAATCTTTCGACGGAGTAAGTAGGCGCAACCAGCGGACTGGCATTGGTCATTGAAATACCGATCATTCCCTCTTCCAGCGCCATCATGGAATGATACCCTGCAATACCAAAATGATTACTGTTTTGAACACTCACCCATCCGGTACCAGCGAGCTTCGCTTTCCCGATAGCTATCTTCATAGCCTTTGGGGCTACAACCAATCCTAAACCACTATCACCATCCACTGTTGCGGTAGATGGTGTTTCATGAATAATTTTAATTTCAGGACAGGCATTGACCCTTTTAGCATCCCACAAACGCACATACCCACTTAACCGGGCAATTCCATGGGAATCTACACCTCTCAGGTCCGCAGAAAGCAAAACTTTAGTAGCTAGCGCTGCATCCTCTTCATTGCAGCCAATATGCAGAAAAACCTTTTGGGCAAAATCAAATAATTCGCGGTAACTGAAAATCTGGGACATGCGCAAAGAAACAACAAAACAGGCAAGAGATAAAAGCCGCACCCTTTACAATGTTATGTTCATCAGATGCTTACAAAAAAAATGCTCCTGTTACCAGGAGCATTAGACAATCATTACCTGAGCTATCGCAATAAGTTATTCTTAAAATGGCAAATCATCAGCTACATCATCAACACTGGCAGGTGCTGAAGATTCCTGGCGACTGGCAGATGGTGCTTCATACTGGCTTGGGCCTCCACCAACATTATCTCCTTTACGACCCAATAATTGTACTTCCCTTACTCTCAAAGAAAGGGATGCTCCGGCTGTACCATCAGCACGGGTAAAACTGCGAACTTCAGGGGCACCCTCCACAAAAACCTGTGTTCCTTTTTGAAGGTATGGGGCTACCGCTGTTCTGTCGGTCCAGTAGGCGCAGTCAACCCAGGTAGTTTTCTCCTGGTTATTGCCCTGGCTGTCCTTGTACTTTTCAGTATGCGCTACTGTAAAATTGATTACATTTCTTCCGTTTACTGTGTTTACTACGCAATCTTTTCCAAGATTGCCAATTACTTGCATTTTAATCATAGTGCTCAATATTAGGCGGAAAAGATACGGAATTTTGCCCTTTTTGATGGCCCAAAAAATACATGAAGTTTGTTATTCTAAAGAACCAATTATTACAATTTTCCCCTACCAGGCAGAAATTGCTGCGGTGTATCAATCCCTTCTCATAATAACTTGTAATTTGATGATTTACCAGTAAACCTGAACACAATTAACCTCACCTGGTTACATTTACCAACATTCTTTTCTTATGAGCAAATACCTTATAACATTCCTTTCCCTGCTTTATTTTAATTTTTCCTTTGCCGGCAAAGTTGACTCACTGAGTATATACAGTAATGCCATGCACCGGTCCTATAATTGTGTAGTCATTACTCCGGATTCTTATAAAAAGAAAAAAAACTTTCCAGTGGTTTACCTTTTACATGGGTATTCTGGTGCTTTCAGCAATTGGATCAAAAAGGTGCCCCGGTTGAAGGATTATGCAGATCAGTACCAGCTTATTATTATATGTCCTGAAGGTGGGTATAGTAGCTGGTATTTTGATAGCCCTGTGGATAGTACCATGAAATTCGAAACTTATATTTCAAAAGAGGTTCCGGCATTTATTGACTCCCATTACAAAACAGTAAAGGATCGACGGGCAAGGGCAATAACAGGATTAAGCATGGGTGGTCATGGCGGCTTGTTCCTTGGATTCAGGCATTCAGAATTTTTTGGAGCTTGCGGAAGTATGAGCGGTGCCCTTGTTATTGATCACATTACCGACCCGCGTTATGAAGTGGACAAAAGGCTTGGGGATACCCTGGAGAACAGGCATTATTATAAGGAGTTATCTATAATCAATGAAATGGAGCATCTAAGAAAAGACTCACTGTCCGTAATAATGGATTGCGGTACAGAGGATAATATCATTCAAATGAGTCGTGAGGCTCATCAAAAAATGCTGGATCTTAAAATTTCACACGATTATATTGAGAGACCAGGTAAACATGATTGGGTCTATTGGGCCAATGCTATACAATACCAGCTTTTATATTTCCACAATTTTTTTGAGGGCAATGATAATAAGTATAATACAATGTCTGCACCTGGCCAAAAGACGAAAGCGAACAAAAATTAATTGAGAAAGGCACCAGGGTTAGGTGCCTTAAATTATTTTATCCTCCGGTGCTGCCTGTTCTTACTTTTATTTTCTTCTTCCCGGCATTCTTCTTTTCAAAATCCAATACAGCCTGGGGTTTGGTCATTGCTTTCTTATCATCCTTCTTCACCGTGGCCTCACCTGTATTGACATCTATGGGAGACATATCATCTTCAACAGGCTTGGGCTTTTCTTTTGGCTTATCCATCACCCATTCTTCAGTCTTTTCGATAGTTCCCGCCTGCGGGTCATAAAATCTCCATGTACCATTTTTATAGGAATTAGGTTCCACCTTAATGGCTTTCCTGCCTACAACCTTTGTAGGATCCTGCAGATCATATACATTAACGGTATCATAAGGGTTTTGGGGATCTATAGCCCTCCACGATTCCTCCCTCATTAGCTCTCCCTGGTAATTGAAATAAGTATTTTTTCCATCCTTGTAACCAAACCTGTAATTTTCAATAGCGATCAGATCACCTTCAAGCGAAAACCTACGCCAGGTACCCTCTTTTTTATCATTCCAGTACACACCTTCTTCTTCATACCCCCTTTCTCCTCTCAAATCATCCACATGTGCCACCCAAGGCCCCTGTTTTTGGCCCTTCATATCAATACGGTTTAACGTATCGCCTTTCGCTCCAATAATGTAGTTTTTCCATTGTGCCTGTGCAGATACAGACACCAGAAGGATAAGAATGAACAGGTAGCGCATTGTTTAGTATGTTTGAAATCCTTTAAACGTACAAAGGAAGATTTTATGCATTCAAAATTAACTTATTGTCTCACTTTCCTTATCCTTCTCCTCGTTACAATTTTGTCAAATGCACAGGTCGGGTACACCCCGGGAGATGCCCGGTTGAAAAGTTTAAGGCAAAGACATGCCCTGGTACAAAGATCATTAGTAAATAATACCAAATTCAGGAATATCGGTCCTACTGTCATGAGTGGCAGGGTTGATGACATTGAAGCCAACCCGGAAGATCCCACGGAATTCTACGTTGCTTACGCTTCAGGTGGCTTATGGCATACCACTAATAACGGACAGTCATTTACCTCCATCTTTGACAGTGCTGAAGTTATCAGTATTGGAGATATTGCAGTTAACTGGAAAACACGCACCATTTGGGTAGGCACGGGAGAAGTTAACAGCAGCAGATCTTCCTACTCTGGTGTTGGAGTTTATAAAAGCAGGGATGAGGGTAAAACATGGGAATACCTGGGGCTGCCCGAATCACATCATATTGGAAAGATCCTGCTACATCCCAATGATGATAATACTGCCTGGGTGGCTGTCCTGGGTCATTTGTATTCCCCCAATAAAGAAAGAGGTGTTTACAAAACTACAGATGGAGGCAAGAGTTGGAAACAAACCCTGGCAATAGATGAAAATACGGGGGTGGTAGATATGGATATCAACTTGCAAAATCCTGACGAGATATATGCAGCAGCCTGGTATCGTACCCGTAGAGCCTGGAATTTTGAAGAAGCTGGCAAATCAAGTGGACTATATAAAAGCACTAATGGTGGCAATACATGGAATCTTATCTCAACCCAGGAATCAGGATTACCATCCGGAGCGAACATTGGCAGAATGGGTGTGACTGTTTACCCAAAAAATCCTCAAATAGTATATGCAATATTGGATAACCAGCAGGCGAAGCCTGATACCGCGAAAAAAGATACATTGGTGTATGCACTCGATGAATTGAAAAACCTTTCCATCGAACAATTTGCAAGCCTCAATGAAAACAGGCTTGATACTCTATTTAAAAGGAACGGGCTTTTACAAAAATACAATGCACGTATGGTGAAAGAAATGGTTGCCCGCAACCAATTAAAGCCAACTTCTTTATATGACTATTTATATGTAAATACTGGTTTTGAGAGAAATCCCATCGGTGCTGAAGTATATAGAAGTGATAATGGAGGCAAATCATGGCACAAAACGAATAAAGAAGAAATAGCAATATTTTTTTCTTACGGTTATTATTTCGCCAAGATCTATGTGTCACCTTATAACCCTGATAAAGTTTTTACACTTGGACTTACCTCCCAGGTTTCCGTTGACGGTGGAAAGACCTGGAAGAGTATGGATAAACAAAATGTTCATAGTGATCACCATGCCCTGTGGATAGATCCGAAAAGAGATTCACATCTGATCAATGGAAATGACGGAGGTGTTAATATCACTTATGATAATGGTGATCATTGGTTCAAAGCCAATACGCCGGCTGTAGGCCAGTTTTACAATATTACTGTCGATAATGCCAAACCTTATAATGTTTATGGCGGTTTGCAGGATAATGGTGTATGGTATGTGCCTTCGACCAATTTTCGTAATTCCTTTACCGAGACTGGGCTCGGACAATTGGAAGACCGTGCTAAAAACATAGGTGGCGGAGACGGCATGCAGGTGCAGGTAGACCTGCGCGATAACCTGACAACATACTATGGTTCGCAGTTTGGAAATTACTCACGTACCAACCGCTTAACAAGGGAAGGTACAAAGAGCATAACGCCTAAACATGAATTGGGAGAAAAACCCCTGCGCTTCAACTGGCAGGCGCCTATCTTACTTAGCCCCCATAATAATGACATTGTTTATTTTGGAAGCAATAAATTTCACCGCTCTTTTAACCAGGGAGATACCATGATCGCTCTTACAGGTGACCTGACAAAAGGCGGAAGAGCAGGTGACATTCCCTATGGCACTTTGACAACTATTTCTGAATCCCCTCTCCGCTTTGGCCTTATCTATACCGGCACTGACGATGGAAACATTTATGTTACTAAAGATGCAGGCGCCAGTTGGAATTTGATCAATGTAAAAGGAAAAAAGAAATCCATCCTGCCACAAGATCTTTGGGTAAGCCGGCTGACCGCTTCCCGGTTCAGGGAAGGAAGGGTATATCTTTCATACAATGGTTATCGCAGTGATGATTTTGCACCTTACCTGTACACCAGCGAAGATTATGGCGCAACATGGTCTGTCATTGGAAAAGATCTGCCTACAGAATCAATCAATGTAGTAAAAGAAGATCCGAAAAATGAAAATATTATTTATGTAGGCACCGACGGTGGCTTGTATGTAAGTTTTGACAAGGGAAAAACTTTCATGGCCTGGAATGCCGGGCTCCCCAAATCCGTTCCTGTACATGATATTGCCATACAGGAAAGAGATAATGATATTATACTGGGAACGCATGGTCGCAGCCTGTATGTTGCTTCATTGGAGGAGGTTCAGAAGACAGCGCTTAAACCATAACCTGTATACAATAACCTTAAGATTACTGTATACTTACAGTATATCTTCCCAACATTCCATTCCGGGATCCACCTTCAATGGATTTGGATTCGATTCCAATGAAATATTTATCAGGTGCCAGGGACACTGATGCAGAAAGGGCGCCTGGATCTTCAATGGTTTTTACACAAACACCCTGCTTGTCGAAGATCCTCATGCGCAATGCCAGGTTAGCACCTTCACCATTACCTAAGCATTTTGGTTCTGCTTTAACAATCGAAGCTCCATCCTTTACATCAATATAGAAATAGTCTATGTCAGTTCCGTTGTTAATGATCCCTTCTTCAATGCTGTTGAAACGGTCTGACCGATGCATTTCTGAATTATCATCAGGCTTCAACCCTAATACATTTGATATAATGGCAACATCGTCCTGCAGGTTTTTATACCCACCAACTGTGGGGCCATTATACCAGGTGGTTACATTGCGATAATAACCAATTCCCATTATCGGTGCCCATCCTATCCGGCCATCGCCTGAGCCCTCATTATACTCTGAAATAAAATTGCCTGCGTTATCGTAAAAGGCCTGGTGTTGAAGGTTTAACGTATGTCCAACTTCATGCGAGATAGCTTCAGCTATATATTTTTCATTGTAGCTAAGTAAAGTACTAAAAACAAAACATGGTGTGTTGTTACCCCATACAAAGGAATTATTGTAGGAAGTGCCGCCTACTACTCCAAACCAATCCCATGTTTCCGTTATAACTACACGCATTCTTTTTTGCGGGTTGGTAGCATTATATACATCTTCATCAGTAGTAACTACCACGTTAAAAGGTGAAAAGTCTTCGCTAACCCTGTCAATGATTTTATCGGCATCAAGGGCAGCAATATTAGCCGGGGCGCAATTGATAGGACCTGAGGTATTCCACAATGTATTGGCCACTACCTGCCCATCGAAATCTAAAAGAATTGTCGCATTAGGGGGTGTTATGGTGCCACTCTGCCTGGGTTTCTTTTTAAAAATACTTGCATCCGGCAAAGTTGCACGCCTGGCTTTATTAAATACCTGTATACCAAAGTTGCAGGCTTCAGGCTTCCCTGCCATCGTATTGGTTGAAATAGGTTGTTGTAGTGTAGCAGGTGTTTCAAGGTTCTTTTTTGTGCAGGATATTATAAGTATCAGAAGCACAACAGGTGAAATTCTCATAATTATTCCTTCATTTACCTTCCGGTATGGAATCATGGTCAGCTGGAACGTGAAGTGAACAGGATTTCAAAAGGAAGTGGCTTATTAAATTTAATGAATTTATATATGATAAAAAGAAAAATGTGCCAATTCCTTTTAGCCTGTAATTATCATTAAACTAAGCTCATCCTTATGCATGAAGGTGTAGAAGTGGGGAATAATCTTGACAATAGTCTGCAACTAACTATAAACGGGATATTTAATTTTCTACTTGGGTAAGCCTGCACTACTCAGAATATTTTAAATCGTTCCACGCATGCCCGTTCCAATGCTTCCCTGTCATCGGGGTGTGCAATATTGATCAGGGCCTTTGCCCGCTGCCGGAGGTTCTTCCCAAATAGATAAGCAATACCATATTCAGTCACCACGTAATGTACATGGGCCCTTGTGGTTACAACCCCAGCTCCTGATTTTAACATAGGAACTATCCTGGCCACCCCTTTGGCAGTGCGGGAAGGTAAGGCTATGATAGGCTTCCCCCCCTCACTCAAGGCAGCTCCACGCATAAAATCCATTTGCCCGCCAACACCTGAAAACTGGTAGGTGCCAATGGAATCAGAACATACCTGCCCGGTAATATCGATTTCTATAGCGCTATTGATTGCTACCATTTTATTATTTCGCCTGATAATATGAGGATCGTTGACATAATCGATATCCAGGAATTGGAAGGCAGGATTATCGTTTACATAATCATACAGTCTTCGCGTTCCAAGTGCAAAGCCAGCTACTGCCTTATGAGGATGAATACGTTTATACTTATTGTTGATGATATCCTTTTCAAAAAGGTCCACAATGCCATCAGAACACATCTCTGTATGAACACCCAGGTCCTTATGCCCTGCTAAAGAATGAAGTACTGCATCCGGGATGGAGCCAATACCCATTTGCAGGGTGCTCCTGTCCTCGATCAGTGAGGCCACATATTCACCAATGCGCATTTCAGCAGGACCAGCTTTTTCACCAAAATTTGCCTCATAAAGTGGTTCATTGCAATCCACCATAGCATAAAACCGACTGCTATGTATCAACCCATCCCCATGTGTCCGGGGCACATTGGGGTTTACCTGTGCCACTACGTATTTCGCTGTATTTACTGCCGATCGGGCCACATCCACCGAAACTCCAAGGGAGCAATAACCATGTATGTCTGGAGGTGATACCTGTACAAGGGCTACATCAATAGGCAGAATATTTTGTTTGAATAATTCCGGTATCTCGCTCAGGAAAACAGGCACATAATCTGCCAGACCTTCATTCACAGCATTTCTTATGGCAGCTGACACAAACAGGGAGTTGATCCTGAAACTATTTACCAAATCCGGCCTATCCACATGTATGTCACCATAGATACTTATAAACACCAATTCAACATCTTTCAACCGATAGGCCTGTTTTGCCAGGGCTCTTAACAAACAGGTTGGCGTTTGTGCGCTTCCCTGGACAAACACCCGGTTGCCGGATTGAATGATGTCAAGTGCTTCTTCTGGCGTTTTAAATACTATGGGGACTTTCATATTACTGCAAAATGACTACATAAAAAATTCATCCGGGCTGATTATAATTATAAGATAAACTAATTATGATCAAATTTGCAGGCATAGCTTTAGCATAGAAAGGACATAGAAATTTAAGTTCATGCAGCCACGAGCAAGGGAAATCCAATACTTTTTTTATAGCCAGGCCTTTGCCGATGGATTCAGGACTACCATTTCCATCCTGCTTCCCGCCCTTATCCTGTATTATTTCAAATTATTAAATGCCGGTCTAAGTATATCTCTGGGCGCTTTGTGTGTGAGTCTTGCTGATGCTCCCGGACCCATCATTCATAAGCGCAACGGGATGCTCTTTGCAGCGGTATTCGTATTTATTATCACCCTGCTTACTTCACTCGCCAGTTCCAATGTGTACACCATGGGAACCCTTATCTTATTTTCCACTTTTTTCTTTTCCATGTTCAATGTATATGGTGTAAGGGCAAGTGCAGTAGGCAGCGGGGCGCTTCTTGCCATGATATTGACTATGGATAAGATAGTTCCCAAGCCTCAGATATTAAGTGAGAGTGTGCTGATCCTCCTGGGCGCTATCTGGTACTTAATAATAAGCCTTACATTTTATAAGATCCAACCCTACAGGGCAGGGCAACGTATACTGGGTGAATGCATCCGGAATATCGCCACCTTTCTTTCTATTAAGGCTGATTTTTATAATCCCAAAACAGACCTGGACAAGGATTACTCCAAATTGGTATCACAACAGGTTGTGGTCAATGAAAAACAGGATGCTGTTAGGGAAATCTTATTCAAGACAAGACAGATTGTAAGTGAAAGTACCTCTATGGGCAGAAAGCTGGTCTTGACCTTTGTGGAAACAGTTGATCTTTTTGAAGATATCACCGCCACTTATTATGATTATGCTTCCCTGCGAAAACGATATGAGCATACAGGTGTCCTGGAAAAGATCTCATGGTTCATCAAGGATGTAGCGTTTGAATTGGACCAGATGGGAATTGCCATACAGGTAAATGGACCCTATAAGCAACGTTTTGATTTTGAGCAACAACTTATTCAATTGAAAGATGCTATTAATGAAACCGAGAAGGCAGAAGGTGAAAGCAATCTTGTTTTAAAGAAGATCCTTGTCAATGTCAGGCGATTGGTGCAGCGGGTGCTGGAATTGCAGGAATATTTTGAGAAAAAATCACCTGGAAAAGAGAAAATCACATTGGACCACTCCCATTTCGTTTCGCACCAATCCCTCGATCCAAAAATTTTCTGGAATAACCTTTCCATACAATCTTCCGCTTTTAAACATGCAGTAAGAGTAGCCATAGCGGCAATTGTCGGATATGTATTTGTAAACCTGTTTGCCTATGGACACCATAGCTACTGGGTATTAATGACCATTACATTCATGCTAAAACCTGCATTTAGCCTGACCAAGCAAAGAAATATTGAAAGGATTGCAGGAACAGTGATCGGTGGGCTATTGGGAATAGTTTTATTGCTTTTCGTTTCTAATAAAGAAGTATTATTTGCAATAATGGTGGTGTTGATGATCCTGAATTATTCACTGGTAAGGATCAATTACCTGGCTATGGTACTTTGCCTGACTCCTTTTGTGCTCATACTTTTCAGCCTTTTGGGATTAAGTGTACTGGATGTAGCCAAAGAGCGGATACTCGATACCGTATTGGGTTGCACCATTGCGTTTAGTGCGGGTTACTTTTTATTTCCCACATGGGAAGCCGAGCAACTGGAAGGTTATTTATTAAAAATGCTGCAGGCAAACAAAGAATACCTGGATAAAATTTATGAGGGTCTTTACGGCAAACAGATCAACCTGCTTGAATATAAATTAGTGAGAAAGGAAGTGTATGTTAGTTCCGCCAACGTAGCTGCTGCATTTCAGCGCATGTTGTCCGAACCTAAAAACAAACAACGGAACAGCAAAGTAATGCACCAGTTCGTGGTTTTGAACCATATCTTGTTTTCTAATATTGCCACAGTGGTTACATCCCTGCTTAATAAGACACCCATGGTGCATGCACCCATATTGATCCAATCTGTTAAGCGATCAACAGTATTGATCAATCAAACCATTGCTAAAACGGGTGGAAAGAATTTATTGAAGAATGAAAGACCAATTGAATCCATTGCACAATCCACGGCAAACCTTACACCGGATGATCAGTTGATTAAAGACCAGTTGGATTTTATTCAGAGAGTCATCATAGACCTCGATAAAACCACCACTCAACTCATTTCATCAAAAACCATTGAATAGCCAGGTCATATCCTTTCAGGCCCAGGCCAATGATGCTGCCAACCGCTTTACCAGAAACATGTGATAGCTTCCTGAAATCTTCCCGGGCATGTACATTGGAAATATGCACTTCCACTACGGGTGTGGTAATAGCCGCTAAAGTATCACCTATGGCAACAGATGTATGCGTATATCCTCCGGGATTGAGGATGATACCATCATGATCAAAACCAACCCTTTGTAATTCATTGATCAATTCCCCTTCTATATTACTTTGAAAATAGTGTAGTTCTACCTGGCTGTATTTCCTTTTTAATTCATCAAAAAACTGTTCAAAAGAAGTACTTCCATAAATACCTGGCTCCCTTTTGCCAAGCAGATTCAAGTTAGGCCCATTGATAATGGCAATCTTCATGCTTACGAATGTAATTCATCTCTGCCAAGAACAATAACATGGCTAATGATTATAAAGCTTTCTTTCCAATAACCTATAAAAGTGAAAGCAAAAAAAATCCCGCAGATGCGGGATTAATATTAAGCAATGTGCTTTTGGATCATTTCAATAAATTCATCAAAAAGATAACGGCTGTCGTGTGGTCCTGGAGTGCTTTCCGGGTGGTATTGCACGGAGAAGGCCGGCTTACCTTTCACACGTATACCTTCAATTGATTGGTCATTGAGGTTTACATGCGTTATCTCTATATTTTCTGCTTTCTTCACTGCTTCAGGATCGACACCAAAACCATGATTTTGTGTTGTGATCTCGCACTTACCCGAGACCAGGTTCTTAACCGGGTGGTTCATGCCTCTATGTCCATGATGCATTTTAAAAGTTGGAATATAATTAGCCAATGCCAGTAACTGGTGTCCCAGGCAAATACCAAAAGTTGGTTTTTCCTCTTTAAGGATCTCCCTCATAGTAGAAACCGCATATTCCATGGCCGCAGGATCACCAGGGCCATTGCTGATAAAATAACCAGCAGGATTGAACGCCTTTAATTCTTCCAGCGAAGTCTTTGCAGGAAAGACCTTCACATAGGCACCTCTTTCCACCATGCAATTGAGAATATTCCTCTTGGTACCATAATCCAGTACCGCGATCTTAACAGGAGATGCAGGATCGCCTAATTCATAAGGCACCTTCGTGCTCACTATAGAGGCCAGCTCCAGCCCGGACATGTCCGGAACTTCTTTCATTTTTTCTTTCAATACCTGCGGGTCAAGTATCTCTGAAGAAATGATACAGTTCATAGCTCCCTGGTTTCTTATTTGGGAAACCAGCGCACGGGTATCTACACCCTCAATGGCAACAATATTCTGCAATTTCAGGTATTCATCAAGCGACATCTGGGCTTTACGACGAGAGAATAATTCTTCCAGGTTCCTCCCTATCAGGCCCCTTATTTTGATGCTGTCGCTTTCCACATCAATATCTGCAACTCCATAATTGCCGATATGAACCGTATTCATTATAAGAACCTGCCCGTAATAGCTTGGATCAGTGAAAACTTCCTGGTACCCGGTCATTCCAGTATTAAAGCAGATCTCTCCACCGGTTGTGCCGATAGCACCAAATGCCTTACCATAACAGGTTGTACCGTCTGCCAGAACTAAAATTGCTTGTCTTTGTTCCATTGATTATTTTAAAGATTATGCAAAGAAAAATATTCAAATAATTTCCCAACGTTAAACTTATCCACTCACCTGAATTTTAGCATATTCTGCAGTGAGTGCATAAAAAAAGGCAAGATTAAAAAATCTTGCCTTGATATATGAAACATGCAATCATTAGCTAGCTTGCTCTTCAGTTGCTTCTGTTTGAGTTTCTGGTGCAGGAGCTGCAGTTTCAGCCTTTGCTGCAGGTGTTTCAGAAGTCGCCTTCTTTTTGGCACCACCGGCACGGCGTGTTCTTTTAGCACCTTCTTTCTTCTCTTCCTTGCCTTTGCCATAGATCTCATTGAAATCTACCAGCTCGATCATTGCCAGTTCGGCATTATCACCAGGACGTGTGCCTAACTTAATGATCCTGGTATAACCTCCAGGGCGGCCTGCGATCTTTTCGCTGATCGTGGAAAATAATTCAGTAACAGCTGCCTTATCCTGCAAATAGCTGAATACAACACGACGCTGGTGTGTTTCATTCTTTTTGCTTTTTGTGATCAATGGCTCAACATACACACGAAGTGCTTTTGCTTTAGCCAAAGTGGTTACGATTCGCTTGTACTGAATTAACTGGCAAGCCAGGTTTCTTAACAACGCTTCGCGGTGCGCTTTCTTACGACCGAGGTTGTTGATTTTGTCTCCGTGACGCATGACATTTAAGTTTTAGATTCAGCTGCACCGTGTCAGGATTTGCAGCCTACTGTTATAGAATAAGTCAAAAGTCAAAAGGTAAAATTCAAAAGGGTTCCTATGTTTCAAGTCACCTTTTCTACTTCTGACTTTTTACTTTTTATTTTAATAATCGTCCTTATCAATTCCTAATTTACCAAGGTCCATTCCAAAATGAAGGCCTCTTTCATTTAACACCTGCTCGATCTCTGACAGGGATTTCTGACCGAAGTTTCTGAACTTCATCAAATCTTCCTGCTCATATTGAACCAGCTCGCTCAATGAATTGATCTTGGCTGCTTTCAAACAGTTAAAGGCACGTACGGAAAGATCAAGATCTTCCAATGGAGTCTTCAATACCTTACGCAATTGTAAAGTCTGTTCGTCAACAATATCTTCTTTCTTTTCTTCTTTATTATCGAAGGTGATGTTCTCGTCAGTGATGATCATCAGGTGCTGGATCAGGATACGGCTTGCCTGCTTTACTGCTTCTTCAGGATGAATGGTACCATCTGTGTTAACTTCCATCACCAACTTTTCATAGTCAGTACGTTGTTCAACACGGGTATTTTCAATACTGTATTTTACATTTTTAATAGGCGTGTAAATAGCATCAACAGGAATATATCCTAATGGCGCATCTTTTGGCTTGTTCTCTTCAGCAGGAACATAACCACGACCCTTGCCAATAGTGATCTCCACATCTAATTTGGATGAATTATCCAAAGTACAGATCAACAATTCCGGATTCATGATCTGGAAAGATTGTGTTCCTTCTGCCATCATACCGGCAGTGAACTCAGTTCTGTTCTTTATAGAAAGAGTGATCTTTTCATTTTGAACATCATGGTCAACGATCTTCTTTAAACGAACCTGCTTCAGGTTCAGGATGATCTCAACCACGTCTTCAGAAACACCTTTGATTGTTGCAAATTCATGATCTACGCCTTCAATTCTTACACCAATGATAGCATAACCCTCTAAAGAGTTAAGCAACACACGGCGAAGGGCGTTTCCGATGGTTACGCCATAACCTGGCTCCAGCGGACGGAATTCGAATTGCGCTTCGAAATCAGTAACTTTTTGAAGAACGATTTTGTCGGGCTTCTGAAAATTTAAAATTGCCATTTGTTATTTCAGATTTAAGGTTTGTTTTTTAATTACCAGCGGGTTCGCATCAGATCACCTGCTCTGTCAGTCCTTTCCTCACAGTGAACCATCCATAAAAGGATGAACCACTATTTATGATTACTTGGAATACAATTCGACGATCAGCTGCTCTTTGATATTTTCAGGAACGCTTTCTCTTTCAGGATAAGTGATGAATGTTCCCTGGAACTCAGCTTCATTATAATCTACCCAGGTAAACTTCGGGTTACGGCCACGAATCTGGCTGGTAACCGATGTGTTGTCTTTTGATTTGTCTTTCAATGCAACAACATCACCTGGCTTTAACTGGTATGAAGGAACGTTAACTACATCACCATTCACCATAACGTGCTTGTGGCTCACCAATTGGCGGGCAGCAGGACGGGAAGGAGCGATACCCATACGGAAAACAGTGTTGTCCAAACGGGATTCCAGAAGTTTGATCAAATTTTCACCGGTAACACCTTTACGACGGGAAGCTTCTTCAAAGGTCTTGCGGAATTGTTTCTCTAATACACCATAAGTGTACTTAGCTTTTTGCTTTTCACGCAACTGAAGTGCATATTCACCTAAGCTTTTACGCTTACGCTGTGCACCATGTTGTCCGGGAGGGTTGGAATTTTTACCTAACCATTTTCCATTTCCTAAAATGGGCTCACCGAATATACGGGAGATCTTGGTCTTGGGACCATTGTAACGTGCCATAGTTTTTTTTCATTTCCGCTTTTTAGAAACCGGTGCGTTCATCGTTGAAAGCGGTAAAAATTAATGAAGCACCCTTTTATTAAATGAAACCAAATTGGCTCAACTATATGTAAGGTGGCCATAAAGCCACCTGTTAATTAAACTCTTCTTTTCTTTGGAGGACGGCAACCATTGTGAGGTAACGGAGTTACATCCTTGATCATGGTTACTTCTATTCCTGACTGGGCCAATGCACGGATAGCACTTTCTCTACCGGCACCAGGACCTTTTACAAATACATCCACTCTCTTCACTCCGGCATCCAATGCTACCTTGGCAGCATCTGAAGAAGCCATTTGTGCAGCGTAGGGGGTGTTCTTCTTAGAACCTTTGAAACCCATTTTACCAGCACTTGACCAGGAAATAACCTGACCTTGTTTGTTGGTAATAGAGATGATCAGGTTGTTGAACGTAGCGTTTACGTGTGCATCGCCATAGGTATCAACCTTAACGATCCTCTTTTTTGCAGCGGCCTTTGCGCTTTGCTGACCTTTTCCGCCGCCTTGTTGTGCTTTTGCCATTTTACTTAGGTGATCTTTTTAATGATAAACTTCCTGCTTTGGCAGAAAGTCCTGGACCAATCCTCCACCTGCACCGGGGTATCCGTAATTGTTCCAGTAAATGGGTGCATATAGAAAGAAGGCTCAAGGAGTAAGGAACAAGATGAAAGAAAATATCTTCATCCTTGTTCCCTATGCTTGTGCCTTCAGATCTTACTTCTTAGGTGCTTTCTTCTTACCAGCAACCGTCTTACGCTTTCCTTTACGTGTACGGCTATTGGTTTTAGTACGCTGACCTCTTACCGGCAAACCTTTACGATGGCGCAGACCACGGTAACAAGCGATATCCAGTAAACGCTTGATACTCATTTGCACTTCCGAACGCAATTGTCCTTCTACCTTGAACTCTTCAGTGATGGTAGTACGAATATTGTTCAGATCATCATCATTCCACTCATTTACTTTCTTGCTACGGTCAATACCATGTTTGTCAAGAATGTAACGGGCAGTGGCGGGTCCTATTCCGAAGATATAGGTCAGGCCTATTTCGCCTCTTTTGTTTTTTGGTAAGTCAACGCCGGCAATACGAGCCATAGTTATTTGTAATTTTTAATTTTCAATTTTCAATTCAGATCATCAATTGACATCAGCCAACTGACAATGTATTATCCTTGTCTTTGCTTAAAGCGGGGATTCTTTTTGTTAATTACATAAAGTCTTCCCTTGCGACGTACAATCTTGCAGTCGGCGCTTCTTTTCTTGATGGATGCTCTAACTCTCATTGTTAGGTTATTAATCGTTTATTTATTTATAACGGAAAATGATCCTGCCCCTTGACAGGTCATAAGGGCTCATTTCCACGCCAACTTTATCTCCTGGCAAAATCCGTATGTAGTGCATTCTCATTTTGCCTGAGATCGTAGCCAGAATTTCGTGTCCGTTTTCAAGCTTTACCCTGAACATAGCATTGGACAAAGCTTCGATAATAGTTCCGTCCTGTTTAATTAATGGCTGTTTCGACATACAGATTTTGGGAGCGCAAAGATATAGGTATTTCCCCCGAAAAAAGAAAAAAGAGCCGTTTTTTACGACTCTAATGCTTGTTTTTCCCAAAAAATTAAGAAGTTTTAATCTATTTGAGCCCTTTCCAATGGCACTTTGGTCATGGCGAGGTAGTGATTTTGCAATTCGTGTAAATAAATGGGATGGTTAAAATGGCGATGATCCTCACGGTACCATACATCCATATTTGTATAATTGCCCGGGTCATGAACCAGGATTCGAAATGGTCCTCTTTTATACTTAACCCCCTCGCCATTTTCTTCCTTTTCAAATCCAAGGGTATTCATTAAATGAGCTTCCGTTAACGGCACCGGAACTATTTCTTCAGGCGGGTACCAGAATTCCTGCACCCCATTATCTATACAGGCCAGGTTATCCATCCGGTTAATATCCACAACAGTACCAAGTCTTTCATCGCCTTCATAAAGAACATGAACTATGTCCCCTGCTTTCAGATCTGCAACTTTTACCATAACTGAATAATTTAGTTTTAAATATAAAAAATACTCAGGAAAGAACTTCCAGTCAATTTCAAATAATCAAGACTTAAAAGACAAAAAGGAAAGCCTGTTATCTGACTCCAGCTATAACTATGATAATCCCTGTTAAAAATAAATTATAAAATCAGTCAAATTCTCACTAAAGTAAGGATCGACTTCTTCAGGTCACAAGGTATTATATTAATTAATCATGTATTAATTGCATACCAAAATCAGTAAAGCCTGGTCCAGTTCAAATCCAAAACAAAATCAAGGCAGTCAAAAAACCAATTTCAGGACTGTAACCAAAATAGATTAACTACTAAAATGACAACATATTTTGGAATAACATTAAAAAGTGACAACCTATTTTGGAACTACACAAAGCCATACTACAGAGCAGGATGTCCCATAGATGTCCCATAGATGTTCCATAGTTGTCCCATAGATGTCCCACCTATATAAACATTGGGACATCTATGGAAGGTCTATGGCAGATATATGGAACTAACCTGGAATAACTGAGGAATCAGCCAGTCGAAAGTTGGAATTATCAATTAAGGAAGCAGGAAATTGAAGGAGTGTTTTTAACCGGAGACATGATCTTTTTACACAATTCAATGTTTAAAGATTATTTTAGAGATTGGATAAATCGAGGGGGTCGGGGGATACTTAAAATTGCATTTATCCATAATACATAGGGATTAATAAGAAGTCAAAAGGCAAAAAGGGGAAGAGCCACCTGGAATTTAGTTTGGCCTTCCCCTGCTCTGGTATGGGTACTTGTCGACTATTCTGCCCAGCTCATCACATAATTATCATTTTCAATATCGAGGGCCTGCCTGGTAAGCATAAGTGGATGGAAAGTATCCACCATAACGGCCAGTTCTTTCGTTTCTTTAGCCCCGATGCTTTTCTCCACTGCTCCGGGATGTGGTCCATGAGGGATGCCTGCAGGATGTAGGGTAATCATTCCCCTGGTGACATTTTTGCGACTCATAAAGTCCCCATCCACGTAATACAATACTTCATCACTGTCGATATTGCTATGGTTATAGGGAGCCGGAATGGCCTCGGGATGGTAATCAAACAATCGCGGGCAGAAAGAGCAAACCACAAAATTATTCGCTTCGAAGGTCTGGTGAACAGGCGGCGGTTGGTGCACCCTGCCGGTGATCGGCTCAAAATCGTGAATAGAGAAAGCAAAAGGATAGCAGCAACCATCCCACCCTATTACATCAAAAGGATGGGCAGCATAATGAATATTATATTGGATCCCCTTTTTCCTTGTACGGACCAGGAAATCCCCTCTTTCGTCATGTGTTACCAAATTTTGTGGAGCCCTGATATCTCTTTCACAAAAAGGTGAATGTTCCAGCAATTGTCCACTCTTGCTCAGGTATTTTTTAGGAAAACGTATCGGGCTAAAAGATTCCACTATGAACAGTCTATTATCCTGGTGTTCAAAACTTACCTGGTAAATTGTACCCCTGGGTATGACCAGGTAATCCCCATAACCAAAACTTAATTCACCATACATGGTCTTTAACACTCCGCTTCCTTCATGTACAAAGATCATTTCATCAGCATCTGCGTTCTTAAAAAAATAATCTTCCATGCCTTTTCGGGGAGCTGCTAAAACTATATGAACATCGTTATTCACTAACACAGGCATCCGGCTAACTAGGTAATCATCTTCAGGCCTGATCCTGAAGCCTTCAAAACTGCGGTGACTTAACATTTTTTCTTCTGCCACCTGCGGCGCTACATTCACAGGCTTTTCGGTTTTTATGATCTGTGTGGGTGGATATACATGATACAACAGGGAATAATCATTTGAAAAGCCTTCGGTAGAAAATAATTGTTCCGAATATAATGAGCCATCAGGTTTGCGGAATTGGGTATGTCTTTTATGGGGGATCTCACCCAACTTATGGTAATAGGGCATAGTACAATTTTGAGTAGTTTGAAAATAACCGGTGTAGGCAAATACCCAAACATTTGAATACAGCCTGCCGGAAGATTTGTGAAGGAAATTATCTTATTCCAGAGAGGTCCAGGGTAGTAAGCAGGAATATATACTTCCAGCTGCGTTTATCTATCCAATAAGTAAAGTTTCGGCAAAACAACATAACCTGCAATCCTTGCAACTAATATAGATATTTCTACAGACAATAAGATGGTAAATACCTGACAACTTATGGAAGAGTTGAAATAAGCCAGCATATTTTTCTTGCTCATCTGGCAAATAAGCAGTCCCATCTGACCTGCGTTATAAGTCAACTTATTTTTTTGATGGCATTGAGCTTATCCAGGTAATACATCACTTCCTCATCGCTTACCTGCGAAAAATCGCTATAAAATAATCCCACACTTCTGAATGATTCGGGACTGAGTAGTACAATCATTTCCTCAACAAAAGGTTCAAGCTTTTCAACTGCAGACTGGGACGCAACCGGTACTGCCAGTACAATTTTATGAGGATGACTTTTTCTAAGCACCTGGAGCGTTCCTAATAGTGTATTTCCTGTAGCTACCCCATCATCAACTACAATCACGGTTTTATTAGCCAGGTCTTCTGGTTCCCTATCTCCCAGGAAGCTGGCTTGCATTTCCTTTAAACGCTCCCTGATATTGGCCATTTCCGTTTCGATGTAATACTGTGTTACATTTTCATGTGGCAGGACAAAACTGTCTTTCAAACCTACCGCACCGATAGCATATTCTTTATTATTAGGATGTCCCAGCTTTTTAACGAGGATCACTTCCAGGGGAATATTTAATTCTTTTGCTATTTCATAAGCAACTGGTATCCCACCCCGCGGAACTGCCAGTACAACACCGGGAATATTTTTGTATTTCCGCAACCGGGCAGCTAGCATTCTACCTGCTTCGCTTCTGTTTGTAAACATTTTATTAGTTTTTAATCGTTAAGCAGAGGAATTGGATGCAGATGTTTTTCAAACCAGCTTCCTGCCAACAGGCATACCTGTTCCATAGTACCTTTTTCTTCAAATAAATGAGAGGCACCGGGCACCAGTTCCAGTTTCTTTTCTGACCTCAATTCGTTATAAGCTTTCTGGTTGAGTTTCAAAACCTGGGTATCATTACCGCCTACGATCAACATGGTAGCGGCCTTCACTTTTGGAAGGGCAGTAAAGGCAAGATCAGGTCTTCCTCCCCTGCTAACAATTGCAAGGACCTGGGGCAATGTAGATGCTGCCACCAGTGCAGCTGCTGCGCCAGTGCTGGCGCCAAAAAAACCGAGTTGAATATTTTTGCCCCAGTTCTGCCCTTCCACCCAAAGTGTTGTCTCCCAAAGTCTATGTGCCAGTAAGTTTATATCGAAACGTGTTGAATAATTATTGTCTTCTTCATAGGTCAGCAGATCAAAGAGTAAGGTACCAAGTCCTATGCTGTTCAGGTATGCCGCAACCATCTGGTTACGAGGGCTCAACCTGCTGCTTCCACTTCCATGTGCGAATATCACCAGTGCATGTGCATTTGCAGGAATTGCCAAATCACCCTTAAGTTCCACCTCATCCAATGGTATCGTCATCGTTATTTTTTCCTGGGCATTCATACAGAATATTTACTCTTACAAATAGCTTAACTTATATAATGTAAACCTATCTCACCTGGATTTCAGAGGCAATGACCACCATCACGCCTTTCTTTGACAGTCCTCATTGCCAGGCATATTGAATTGAATTTGCTTTGAGGAAATCCTGAATTATGGACTGTTATCCTACCTGGATAAGCGCCATATCCCTAGTAAGAAAAAGCCAGGTTTATCACAATCTTAATGACGCCAGTAAGTCCAGAGCACCGGTTGAGAACTATATTATTCATCATTTTAAAATACTATCATGAAAAATGATCTCGAAATTCAACAGGATGTATTGAACCAATTAAAATGGAATCCCTTTTTAAAAGCATCCGAGATAGGTGTATCTATTAAAAATGGAATTGTTACACTTTCAGGGCAGGTAGACAGCTATGCTCAAAAAATTGAAGCTGAACACACTGTAAGAAAGGTTGCAGGCGTAAAAGCAATTGCAGAAGACATTGAAATAGGTGTATCTCCCAGTTATAGGAAGTCTGACACAGAAATTGCAGCCTCTGTATTGAATGCTTTAAAATGGCACAGTGCAGTACCAGAAGATAAGCTGGAAGTTAAAGTAGAAGACGGTATAGTAACACTCGGTGGTGAAGTTGAATGGGAATATCAAAGAAATTCTGCACGTAACTCGGTAGTTAACCTGGTAGGTGTTCGCAGCGTGATCAACAATATTGCTATTAAGCCTAAAGCTTCGGCTGGGGATGTAAAATCCAAGATCAGTAATGCCTTACTGAGAACAGCAACTATAGATGCTGAAAGAATTTCCGTAGAAGTAATCGGCAATAAAGTAATATTAAGGGGAAAGGTCCGCTCTTTCACTGAGAAGGAGGATGCCGAGGAAGCTGCCTGGTTTGCACCTGGTATTGCAACGGTTGAAAGTTACCTTGAATTGATACCCCAGGAAGAGTTTATGTTTTAATGATTACCAGGCAATGTCTCAAAAGGCATTGCCTGTTTGTTTTTGTTGAGACAATAGAAATCGGGCTTTTGGTTATGCACCATCATGCGCAAAAGGCATTGGTTTGAGGGGCCTTAAAATTATTAAGATCTAAAGCAACAGAATTAGGATCTTCGGATAGGTATTTGTTGTACCATAGTTGAACCGAAAACATACTTCACCTATTATAATATGCCTGAGAAATTTAAAGTTGGTGACCATGTAAGCTGGAACTCTGAAGCCGGTCATGTTTCAGGGACGATCGTTAAGATACATTATGAAGACTTTGATTACAAGGGATATACCCACCATGCATCGAAAGAAGAGCCGCAATATGAGATAAAGAGTGATAAATCAGATCATATTGCAGCACATAAAGGCTCTGCACTTACTAAATTGAAGAAATAGTTTTTCCAATTTTTTTGGTGAATTTTATTTTCCCCTGATAGGAACAATAGCTGGTGCAATGGGATGTTCTGCCCTGAATGCATAGCCCAATAGATTGGAAATGGTCTGTGCAAATTGTTGCTGGTACCATTGACCATCGTTTTTTATTTCTCCACCGGGTATAATACCTGGACCCATTACTGCAAACCATATTTCATTAGCACCTGGCACATCGCTCCCATGATCCCTCCATTGGTCTTTTATAATATCTCCCCGCCCGTGATCAGTAGTAATAAACAAAGAAGTTTTATTGCGATAGTGTGGATCTGATTGCACCTTTTCCCAAAGTTCCCTGATCCATGCGTCTACCTGGTGCGCTGCATCCAGGTAAGAACGGTATTTACCTGAATGCGCCCATTCATCAGTTTCACCGTAAGCTATATACAAAACCCTGGGCTTATTATTATTCAGTTCTTCCAGGGCGGCATAATGCGTGAATACATCAAGGCATTCACCCCTGCCCCATGGCTTGTAAGAATCACTCCTCATTTTATTTATCAATTGCTGGTTGGCATTTGGAAACTTCCCCCCTACAAGGTCAAAAGCAGATATAACGGGCATGCCACTTCGTTTCTCATTTAAAATGCGGTCGAAAGCATTCCATGCACCAAATACCGAAACTTTTCCTTTAAATCGAGGTTGTTTGTTTAAATATTCCAGCACATTTGTATTTGGGTTAGGAGGATATTCATTGGAATTAATTGCTGTATCAGCAAAGCCTGTCAAAATTTCACTGTAGCCCGGGTAACTGAACCAATAAAGATTGGCTGTGTTCACCTTGTTTCCGTAATTGCGGTTACCATACAGTTGTCCATTTGTTGCTACTACGGACCATAAAAAAGGCATTAGTTTCTTTCTCCGCTCCTCACTATTGGTATTCCAATAGGCCTGGTACAAATAAGAACTATCACTTTCGTTGTATTTATTATTATTGGCAATTACCGTATCCATACCCCCAAATACTTCCTGCCATCTAAATCCATCCGTTGTAACTATAATAATGTTTTGGGAAATAGGTTGAGCAGGAATAGTGACTGTCTTATGCTGGGCCTGGGCTACAATCACCATGAGCAAAAACCCGAAAAAAAGAATCTTCTTCATAATGGTAGTTAAAAGAAAATAAAAGCCTCCGTTATATTGAAAGTCAATTATAGCTTCATCTTTTATTTCAACTAAGATAATGAAGAAGTATTCTTATTACTGATTAATTACCGCTTTCCATTTCAATGATTAAATAATCCTTCCATTGTTGCTGCTACATAGTAAATCGCTCCTATAGTTGGCCCTCCTGCATATTCAATATGGCGCTTGTTTAAAATATTAGCACCTCCTATCTTCAACTGGGATTTAATCTTTGGCAAACGAAAACTAACCTGTGCATCAATCGTTTGAAATGCAGGGATGTTACCATTTACAAGAGGGCTTTCCCAAACATAACTATCCTGCCATTTCCAGGCAATGGCAAAGCCAATATTATTAAGTATCTCCCTGTTGCTGAAAGCAATATTGGTTGACCATACCGGTGTATTAAATCCTGTGACAAAAATATCTTTTGCATCCAGCTCCCTAATATTATTATAATTGACGTTTCCAGAAAAACTATAACGCCTGTAAAAATTATAGAGAAAGCCCAAAGCTGCGCCATAGTTCCTGTAGGTATTTTTTGAATTTGTATAAACCCGGTAGCGATCCTGTCCCTGGCTTGCTGCCGTAGTAGAGGTAGCGGTGGTTGCATCCCTGTTCCGGTCCAGCATGGCAAGCACTGCTTCGTCAGTTCCTACCTTCTCATTTTTTGGCACAAATACCTGCACTTGCCCTAAAAATCCATCATACTGATTACTATAGGCGTCGACATCAATGATTAGTTTATTATCCAATAAAACTGCCTTATACCCTACTTCCAGGGAATTGATCTTTTCGGGCCTGGCCCTGGGAAGGTTAGCCACCACTAATAAATTACGGTTGGCAAGAGCCGCCGAATCACTATTACCTTGCGCACTCACTGCTGCATTAAAATTAATAACTGATGCTTGTGTATAACTGTTCTCCAGGTATCCCAATCCCTCATTAATGTAGGAAAGACTACCAACCCTTTTGACCCTCCCATTGTTCACATAGGATAATGCCTCAAATAAAGCCGGGAATCGATAACCCTGCTGGAACGTCAAACGAAAATTATGCTTATCATGAAAGGTGTATACAGCTGCTACCCTTGGAGTAAATTTGGGATTAAATTCAGGATTATAATCGTAGCGTAAAGAAGCAAAAAGTTTTAATTTGGAATGAAACAGGTTTTTGGTCAACTGGGAAAAAGCACCATACTTTTTATAATATACATTATTTCCAAAACTGCCATCCTTCAATGGAAGATTTCTTTCTGGTATTGGCCTTGAGAAATCAACGAAATTATTCCCATCTGGTATGATCTCATATATACGGGCATCTGCTCCAACCAGGATATCAACAATCTTAATCTTCCCGGACAGATCGTACTGAGCTTCGCCATGGTATAACCTGCTTTTTTGAACAAGGGCAGCACCACCGGTCTCCGGCGCATCAGGTATAGAAGCGGAACGAATATCCCAATTATTAATAGAGATGATCTGATTCTTCAGCGCTTCAAATGCAGCGGTTCCAGGCACTACACGGCCGGCATCTGCAATGCTGCGGGCGTAATTTGCAGCCGCCGCCAGATTGGATGAAGATAATGCGCCACCATTAGCGCTGCCATATGCTAATAATGCATTCTTATACTTGGTTGCCCAGGCAGAATTAGAGCCTCCACTGTAAAGATCCAGGTTATCTGCAAGTGGTTTGACATTATAGGAATCACCCGTATTCTCCAATGAGATATAAGTTTTTACCAGGAATTTATTTCCTTTCAATTCCAGGGCATGGTTTTGGACAATCACATTGTCCAGTTGAATTTTATTCCCTCGCTGAAATACGCCATCCATCTTGCCTGCTCTATAGGTATAGGACAGTTCTGCTTTTTCTGAAAAGCGGTAATGCAGCGATGCATCCAATTTGAGATTATCCACCTGGGGTTTTACCAGGTCCGTTTCCCAATAACCTGTTCGCGCTATACGTAATGTTTGATTGGCCTTGCCATTAATGGTAAGGCCACTTAGTGATACCAGGTTACTTCCCGCCAATGCATCATCGCCATATTTGTTCCAGCCATCAAATGCTGTATTATTAATCCCGTTCAATTCCGGGTAGGCCGGATTTGATGTTTTCAAATTATTGGGATTTTGATCAGCCCTTGTATTTGACCGCCAGTCAATTCCCTGCATATAGCTAAAGTTCACTTTAAGCGCGAAATGATTGTTATATGCCCTGGCAAAACGAATGGCAGATTCTGTAAGCATGGCTGGTGCATGATCGGTTCCATCAACATGGTTGATCCCTGTTTTATGATAAATACTTAAGCCCTGGAAATCAAACGGATTTTTTGTTATCAGGTTAGCCATTCCATTTATAGCATTCATTCCATATAATGCTGATGCCGCTCCTGGAGTGATCTCTACACTTTGAATATCAAGTTCAGAGGGCCCTATGGCATTGCCAAGCGGAACACCCAGGGTAGCAGCCTGCATATCAATGCCGTCAACCATTTGCATGAAACGGAAATTATTGGATGTATTGAATCCTCTTGTATTGGGCACTTTGAGGGTTAGGCTGGCTGTGATCATCTGCACGCCTTTGACTTTTTCAAGGGCATCATAAAAACCCGGTGATGGAGTTTCCTTAATGGCCCTTATGTCCAGTTTTTCTATAGCAACAGGAGAACGAAGGATATTTTCAGGTACACGGGATGCGGATACGACAACCTCACTTCCTAAAACGACCCTGGTAGATAAAGCAACCTTTAATTGAGAACTAATACTTGTCACCTCAACTTCATCAGGCGCAAAACCAACCGAGCTAAATAAAAGTGTAAAGGGAAGTTTTTGCCTGGTTCTTAAAACAAATGCACCGTTGTTATTGGTGAGTGTTCCTACTACAGTGCCTTTGATATTTACTGCAACACCGGCTAAAGGGTCGTGGTTTTCCCGGCCTGTAACCAGCCCGGAAATTTCAATGGTTTCCTGTGCAGATAATAGAATAGAAATTACTAAGGACCAGGATAACAAGAAGGCTTTTTTATTTTGTCCTGACTTAATAAATGTATGAAGTATGTATGATGTATAATTTATGGAATGCATTGTTAGTTGATTATGGATCGTGTGATTAAAATGCCAGGCAGGCAAACAGGGTTTTACCGGCCGGCGATATCTGCTGGTGATCTTTTAAATTAAGATCTGAAGGGAAGAGAACTAAACGACACAACATCGAATAAGAGAAACGCTTGTATGTTGAGTCATTAGAATGTGACAATCTAAAAAATAGTAGATCCTGGCTGTTATATAAGGCTGTTTCATATTTTCTTACAAAACTTTGATTAGTATGCGCACACTCCAGAGCACTACTATAACACCCAATAAAATAAAGGAAGCCTTTTTGGGCAATTTGCCTGAAAGCCTGGCTGCAATCGGAGCAGCAATGAGGCCTCCAATGACTAAGGCAAGTATAACCTGCCAATGTTGAACACCTATCAGGGTAAAAAAGGTAAACGCACTTGCCAGGGTCACAAAGAACTCGGTAAGACTAACAGATCCTACCACAAAGCGTGGTGTTCTACCTTTAGTTATCAGTGTAGCAGAAACAATAGGCCCCCAGCCCCCACCTCCGAATGAATCCAGAAAACCTCCAACACCCGCCAACCATCCATAATGTTTAAATTTCTTTTTTACATTGGTTTTTTTAAAGGCATTGATAAAAATCTTTATTCCCAGGAACAAGGTATATACTGCCATGGCCGGCCTTAAATAGGATATGTGTGACTCGCCCAATTTAACCAACAACACCGCCCCGAGCACCGCACCGAGAATACCTGGTATAAGCAATGCCTTGAACATCTTTTTATTTACATTTCCAAACTTGTAATGGCTGTACCCGGAAGCACCACTGGCAAACATTTCAGCTGTATGAATGCTTCCACTAATAGCTGCGGGACTTACGTTTGCTGACATCAGTACAATAGCACTTGTAACTCCATATCCCATACTGGTGGCTCCATCAACCATTTGGGCAAGAAAACCTGCAAGGATCATCCATAAAAAATTTCGGTCCAGGGTTTTGGTCCAATCAATTGCCGTTATCGCAAATTCTTTTAATGGTATATAAGAAAATATAAAATGTCCCAGCAGCATTAATGCAAAAGCTGTGATACTGATAGTGGCAATTCTTTTCCATTGTTTTTCTTTTTCGGCGTTATCCTTTTCCACAAGTCCCTTCGTAAGTTCATCCAGCTTTTTGACCCTGGTGGCAAAACTTCCATTCAGCCTGTTACGTATAATATGCAGATTGTCAGTTGCATTATTTATTTCTGCAGGTATAGCAGCATTTAATACTTCTTTCAACCTTTTGGCCATAGTAGGAGATTTGCCATTAGTGGAAATGGCAATTTTTACAGAACCCTTCTGGACGATCGATCCGAGATAAAAATCACAAAGACCTGGAGTATCGGCAACATTTACCAATAAGTTTCTCTCTTTTGCTAATAAACGGATCTCCTGGCTTACATTCTTATCATTTACAGCTATAACAACAATATCTATCAACAACAGATCCGTTGGTTCAAAATCTCTTTCAATAATAGTTACATAAGGAGCACTGGTTGAGAAATGCCTCACTTCTTCAGACACCCTACCAGCCACTACAGTGATGTGGGTATTGGGTGCATTTTGAAGCATCGCTTTTAGTTTTTCCAATCCTACATTTCCCGCCCCTACCAGCAACACGTGCAAATTTTCCAACTTGAGAAAAACAGGGAACAGGCGATTGATGCCTTCTTCAACCTGGCCTAATTCTTCCTTATGTAAAACTTCTGATTCCATAAATTTTTTTATCGCTGTTCAGAATATTTCCTCCTGGCAAAATCGCCCAGAGTCTCACCATTTAACCTGCTCAAACTGTAATCAGAAAATACTTCATCTAAAGTTGTAAGTATCTCTTGCTCATCCAAATTGTCTTTGAATTTTTGGTTCAATCTTTCTCCCAACCTGTCACCTCCGAGGTAGAGATTATAGCGCCCGTATGCTGTTCCAATAAAACCTATTTCTGCTAAAGGAGATCGGCCGCATCCATTGGGGCAACCAGTCATTCGTAAACTTATTTCTTCTGACTCCAGGTGATATTTTGAAAGTAAGGGTTCTATTTTACTAATGAGTTCAGGTAAATATCGCTGTGCTTCTGCCAATGCAAGAGGACATGTATTAAAAGCCACACAGGCAATGGCATTTTTTCTTAAGAAACTGGAATTATTGGTATGGCCAATAATCCCAAATTGATCTAATATTTCTTCGATTTGATCTTTATGGCTTTCATCAATATCACTTAGGATCAGGTTCTGATTGGGTGTAAAACGAAATTGGGCAAAGCCTGTTTCTGCAACTTTTAATAATGCAGTTTTTAATAATACCTGCTCATCATCCACTACCCTGCCATTCTCAACAAAAATGGTATAATGCCATTTCCCTTCACTATTTTGCTTCCAGCCATAATAATCTTTTCTTTCAGTAAACTGGTAAGGCCTTGCTTCTTCTAAGGGAAATCCACATCTTAGTTCCAATTCTGCTTTAAAGGAATTTACGCCCATGTTATCTATTGTATATTTCAACCGTGCCTGTTTGCGATCACTGCGGTTACCATAGTCTCTTTGTATGGTTAGCACTTCATATACAGCCTTCATCAACTTATCATCTGCAGGTACAAAGCCTATTACTGTAGCTAATCTTGGATAGGTAGAAGGATTGCCATGCGTGGAACTTAAACCTCCGCCTATTGCAAGGTTAAAACCAAGCAGGGTTTCATTTTCAATGATTGCAATCAGCCCCAGGTCATTACCAAATACATCTACATCATTATTAGGTGGAATGGCTATGGCTATCTTGAATTTTCGCGGTAAATAATGATCCTGGTACAATGGATCTATTTCCTCCTTTTTATCTGCCAGCACTTCTTCATCAAGCCATATCTCGTAAAAGGCTCTTGTTTTTGGAAGCAGGACTTCACTTAATTTCCCTGCGTAATCATGTATTTGCTTATGTAATGGAGATTGGGAAGGATGACTGCTGCAAATAACATTGCGGTTCACATCACCGCAGGCTGCAATTGAATCCAATGCCACAGCATTAAAATCCTTTAAGGTTGGTTTTATATCACGCTTTAATATGCCATGTAATTGTATAGTTTGCCTTGTGGTGATCTTTATGACACCAGTAGAGTAATGACCTGCAATGTGATGGGCAGCGATCCATTGTTGCGGAGTGATCAATCCACCAGGGATACGCAGCCGGATCATAAACGAATAGAGCTTATCCAGCTTTTTCATTGCTCGTTCTTCCCTTAGATCACGGTCATCCTGTTCGTACATGCCATGAAACTTAATCAAAGCATGATCCTGTTCCCGGACAGCTCCGGTCAACTCATCCTGTAAGCTCTCTTTCAGTGTGCCTCTCAACCCATCGCTTGACTTCTTGATCTTTTCAACCACCGATAAATTCTTTTGTTCTGCCATTGTTATTTCTTTTTCCAGGAATATTCCTGTGTGATGAACTATTATTTAATAGACATCCTTTAATAAGCGGCCGTTCTCTTTCATTTCAAACAGGTAATTCATAGCCTGTGTTTCATCCAGATGTTTGTATTCAGTTATGATCTGCAACAGGGTATTTTCAACATCAACACTCATTGGATCCTTGGTACCACATATATACACATAGGCACCCCCTTCCATCCACTCAAACAATTCACCGGCATGCTGTAACAGCTTATGCTGCACATATAACTTTTGATCCTGGTCCCGGCTAAACGCTACATTCATCCTGGTTAAAGCTCCTACCTGTAACCAGTTTTGCCATTCAGCCTGGTAAAGGAAATCAGTTGTAAAATGTTGATCACCGAAAAACAACCAACTCCTGCCTTCAGCGCCTTCTGCATCCCGTTGGGCTACAAAAGATCTAAAAGGGGCTATTCCAGTTCCCGGCCCGATCATGATAATATCTTTATCCCGGGAAGGCATTTTGAACAACTGGTTTTTATGAATGTAAAAATCAAAATCATCTCCCTCCTTTAGTTGAGACAGGAAAGAGGAACACAAACCATTTCTTTTCTGTTCATTAATCAGAAATGTGTTTTTGGCTACCGTAAGGTGCACTTCATCCTGGTGTGCCAATGGCGAAGAAGCAATCGAATACAACCTCGGCGTGATTGAATCCATGGCCTCGACAATTGGCAGGAATTGAGAAGGTTGACTTATCGGATAGATCCTTAAAAGATCAAGCAGGTCCATCCTGGTAAGCGGTATATCCTGTTGTACGATTTCACTATATTTTTTAACCACTCTTTCAGAAAGATGAACCACAGATAACCTGGATCTCAAAAGCTCCCCAAGTGGTGTTTCTGTATTCTTATAACTTACCGGTTTGTTTTCATCTGCACCAGTCAGGTTAATAATTTTGTCTACTACATTTTTGGAGTTCATTGGAATCAACCCAAGTGCATCTCCAGGTTCATAATGGACTCCATTGGCAGCAATTTCAATGTGATAGGTTTCTTTAGATGAACCTGAACCATTAAGGTTGATAGAAGCCAATACTTTGCCTTTATAATGCTGCTTGGTTTTAGTGTTTGATGGCTGAACCACCCGGGGCGCGGCCGGAGATGATGTGGTGAATGAATCCAGTAAACTCGTGATCCAGTTTTCAGCCTCCACTTCATAATCAGTATCAAGCTTGTGAAGGGGCATAACACGGATGGCACCTAACCTTTGAAATTGGGCATCTACATCTTCACCCGCTTTACAAAACAAAGGATAGGCTGTATCTCCCAAAGCCAGCACACCATAGCGCACACTGGACAAAGAAATATTTTCCTGGTGCAGGTGGTCATAAAACTTTTTAGCAGTAGCAGGTGGTTCTCCTTCACCTTGTGTACTAATGATGGTAAAAAACCACTCCTCTTTAGAAAGATCAGAAAGACGATATTGATCCAACGAAACCAGTTTGGATTGAATCCCGTTTTTCTTGGCTCGTGCTGCAAAACTGGTAGCCAGCTTTTTCGAGTTGCCGGTTTCTGTACCATAAGCAATGGTTATTTTACGCACATTTGCTGCAACAGTTTCCTGTTTTCTATCCAGGGAAGCCACACCTGATAAATAACCATTAAGCCAGATGATCTCCTCCTTCGAAAGATCTGCAACTAAATCCTGGACTATTTTCATTTTTGGATCTGGTAACATCATGTTTATTTATGCAGTTAAACCAAAAGATTCCCGTGATACCCTTGTGCGTTCATGCTCAGCATCGAAATACTTACCGTTTGTCCTTGCTCCTTTGAACCAATCAAACTGTTGGTGTAAGGACACTACTTTTCCAATTATGACCAGGCTGGGAGATAAAAAATGCTTGTGCCCCCATTTCTCTTCAAATTCATACAATGAACCCACATATGTTTTTTGGAAAGGAGTTGTGGCCTGCTCGATCACCGCCAACAACCTGGCTGGATCTATAGCATGCTGTACCAGATTGCTGATGACATCCGGCAATGTTTCCGAAGACATATAAAAAACCAGGGTATCCTCAGTTCGTGCCAGGTCCTTCCAATATTCTTCCGAAACGACATCCGAACGATACGCAGTTAAGAAACGGACTGCCGTTGCATAATTCCTTGCAGTAAGGGGGATACCCGCATAAGCAGCCGCACCAAGAGCCGCAGTAATTCCTGGAACAATCTCAAATGGAATGGAATATTTATGAAGAATTTCCAGTTCATCCAGTATGTTGGAAAACACGGATACATCTCCACCTTTTAACCGAACCACATTTTTGCCTTCACTTGAATATAATACCATCAATTCGTTAATAGTTGCCTGTGGAGTAGATTCACCTTTGCGACATTGCTTACCAACATAAATAACTTCAGCACTTGAAGATGTGTACCGCTCTATGATTTCCGCACTTACCAACCTATCTGTCAATATAACATCCGCCTGCTGAAGAAGGCGCATTCCTTTAACAGTGATTAGATCAGGATCGCCACACCCTGCACCTATCAGGTATACTTTTCCATAATTTATGTTATTCATTGCCGCATCATTGGAGGATAAAATGAATTCTTGTTTTATTGTTTACTGTATCAGGCAAGCCCCAACAGTCATATTACTTGTCTGGTCAATAAGTATAGCAGAACCATTAACCGGAAGATCAATGTAGCGGTCAAAAGCCAGAGGTTCTGCTGTTTTAATTGTAGCCCTCACTATATCGTTCAATTTCACGGAGCCGGGAAATGGTTCACGGGAAAGGGTATTCACATCAAGCTTATAGTCAATTCCTTTAACCAGGGCTTTTACCCTGCGACTGCCATGTTGAAGTATATACCTGTTGCCAGTAGTTAATTCAGTATTGTCCATCCAGCACATCAGCACCTGGAATTCGTTCTCTATCCGGGGTAATTGATTGGATTTTACTATAACGTCACCACGGCTTATATCAATATCATCAGCCAGGTGGAGAATAATACTTTGACCAGCGAAAGCTGTTTCCACCTCTTTTTGATTCACCTCTATCTGGCTGATCCGGGAGGAAAAGCCGGATGGAAAGATCCTGACATCATCTCCTTTGCTGTAAGTGCCACTGGAAATTCTTCCTGCATATCCACGGTAATCGTGTAATTCATCGGCCTGGGGCCTGATTACATACTGTACTGCAAATCTTGATAGTGTTCTTTCATCTTTTGCCACTTCAATATTTTCAAGGTGGGAAAGAAGTGTATCACCCTTGAACCATGGAAGGTTTGATGAGGGCTCAATAATATTTTCCCCTTTGAGCGCACTAATGGGAATATAATACACATCATTCAACTCAAGTTCCCTGGCAACGTCCTGGTATTGAGAAACAATATTGGAGAAAACCGCCTTATCATAACCCACCATATCCATTTTATTGATAGCCACTATAACATGTGGTATTTTTAAAAGGGAAGCAATAATGGAATGTCTTCGTGTTTGTTCAATCACTCCGTTCCTTGCATCTATTAGTATAATAATGCAATCAGAATTTGATGCGCCTGTGATCATGTTCCTGGTATACTGAATATGGCCTGGTGCATCTGCAATAATGAACTTACGAACCGGGGTAGAAAAGTATTTATAGGCAACATCGATGGTAATTCCCTGTTCTCTCTCAGCTCTTAGTCCATCCGTCAACAGGGCAAGGTCAATATCAGCATGTTCATTGTGCCTGCTTTGTTTTTTTAATATTTCCAACTGGTCCGCCAGAATGCTTTTACTATCATACAGCAAACGACCAATAAGCGTACTTTTTCCATCATCAACACTACCAGCCGTGATAAATCGTAATAGATCCATTATAATATGGTTTTAACTTGCTTAATAAATTTCTATCAGAAGTATCCGTTTATTTTACGGTCTTCCATGGCCGCTTCTGATATTCTGTCATCAATTCGGGTCTCGCCGCGCTCACTAATTCTTGTAGCTGTGATCTCTGCTATGACTTCGTCCAATGTATTTGCCTGGCTTTCCACAGCAGCTGTACAGGTCATATCTCCAACTGTACGATACCTTACTCTCTTCGTGGTTATGATGTCAGATTCTTCCAGTTTTATGTATTCAGATGCAGCTATCAACTGTCCTTCATATTCCAGGATTTCTCTTTCGTGGGAGAAGTAAATTGCAGGCAGGTCAATGTTTTCCCTTTTTATATAATTCCAAACATCCAGTTCGGTCCAGTTACTGATAGGAAATACTCTAACATTTTCTCCTTTATTGATCTTACCATTATATATATTCCATAATTCCGGTCTTTGCTTGCGCGGTTCCCATCCTCCAAATTCATCACGCACTGAAAAGATCCTTTCCTTTGCCCTGGCCTTTTCTTCATCACGGCGTGCACCTCCAATACAGGCATCAAATTCAAATTCCTCTATGGTATCCAGAAGGGTAAATGTTTGCAGTGCATTACGACTTGCCAATTTTCCCGATTTTTCTTTCAATCCTTTTTTCTTAATAGTATCTGCAACCTTTCTAACAATAAGACGCTCGCCAAGTTTCTCCACCAGTTGATCACGGAAAGCTAAAGCTTCAGGAAAGTTGTGACCAGTATCAATATGCACTAATGGAAAAGGAAATGCACCCGGGCGGAAAGCTTTTAATGCCAGGTGAACAAGGGTTATGGAATCCTTGCCGCCCGAAAAAAGCAATGCGGGGCGATCAAATTGCCCGGCTACCTCTCTTAAAATATAGATAGCCTCAGATTCCAGTTGTTCGAGATAATCCAGTTGATAACTCATAGAAATATTTATTTACTTATCGTGTGAACGTGTAATCCACATTCCTTTTTATTTTCATCTTCCCACCACCATCTTCCGGCGCGAAAATCTTCTCCTGGTTTTATAGCCCTTGTACATGGAGCACAACCGATGCTTACATAACCCCGGTCATGCAATGCGTTGTATGGTATATTGTGTTCATCAATATAATTTCTAACCTGGTCTGTTGTCCAATCCAATAAAGGATTGTATTTAATGATCTGGTTTGTTTCATCCCATTCCAAAACTTCCAGGTCATTCCTATTTGCGGAATGCTGTGCTCTAAGGCCAGTGATCCATACGGCATTGCCTGCCAGTGCAGATTTAAGAGGTTGCACTTTACGGATAGCACAACAATTTTTTCTAAGCTCTACGGACTGGTAAAAAGCATTAGGACCATTGCTCGTAACAAACTGTTTCAGATCAGCTTCATTTGGATAATAGGCATGTATAAAAATGTCATACTGTTCAAGTGTCCTTGTCCATGTAGTATAGGTTTCAGGGAATAGGCGTCCTGTATCCAAAGTAAATATCTGAACAGGAGCCGATCGGCTAATAAGATCTGTAATTACCTGGTCCTCATAGCTAAAGCTGGTAGAAAAGACCAGTTTCCCAGGGAAAGCTTCATAAAGCTTTTTCAGGGTGTCCGTTACAGATAATTGTAAAACATCTTTTTTTAAAGACAGGAAACTGTCTTTTAATAAAACAGACATACTGTTAAGTATTAATTAGTGAACCAGTAAATAGTAAGCAATCGGGAAAATGCAGAGAAGGATATACTACTGCATACAACAGGAAGAAGCGCAGCAACAACAACAAGCATCCAAAATATTGGAAGATTTGCCTGTGTTCGTCATTGTAAATGTTGTTGCCTTTTTCATCTTTTTTAAATTAAACGTGATTGAATCCAATCACCCATCAAGACTTACCAGGAGCTTTTAATGCAGGGCAAAAAAAAGCACTCCTGATAAATCAGAAGTGCTTCATTATGTAACAGTCGTTAAAATAATAGTAGCATCTGACTTATCTCTCCCGTTCCCGGGATGGAAGTAGCACCTTTTTCACAAGTTCCTTAGAAATCGTGAGCGGTTGCTAAGGTATCATCGGGCCAATTCCCTACACCTTTCTTGATAAGTGACTAAAAGAACTGCTACAAATGTAGGCTTCGCATTGATATATTCAATAATAATTACCTGCTATTTTTTCAACCATGTTTCAATTTATATGCTCATAGCGTATAGAATATAGCTCTTTTGTAACTATTTAACCTTTCTTAAACCTTTTTACCTTGTTATTGGTTTTATCAAAATCATCTTTTGGAGTTGCTGGCAAAGCTGGTTGCCTGTCTGAAGTTTGCGAACGGGGACGGGTCGTTTTTTTTCTTGCTGTGGCAGGACTGCGCGAAACAGTGCTTGCAGGCATTTCTACTTTGATCCAATCACTTGATTTCTCTGCGGTTAGCATTACGTTTTCATCCTGGCAGAAAGCCACAGAGCTCCACAAGCAAAAGAAAAAGACTATGATTGATCTGGTCATTGCTTAAAAATTTAAATGAACACCAGCAATAAAATTGCGGCCATCAGAAGAAAGTATGGGTTGAACCGTCATTCCCCCTTCAACTTTCCATGCATTTTTATTTTTATTACCCTTTATAAAGGTATAAACTAGGTCAGCAACCAGAATACCGGCACTGACACCCGTAAGAATTAAAAAGTTGTTCCTTGAGTTTTTGGAATCAGACAAGTATTGAGTTGCCTCTGCCTGGTTGTAGCCTCTGACTCCAATAATATTTCCATCTGTATCTAATTGAAATTCACGATACTGAGCCAGTTGCAGGTATTTACTATACTCCCGGTTGGATTTTAGTTTATAATAAACCGCTCCACCTATTGAACCTGCATATAAGGCTGTTACAATAAATACCTTAGGATTTCTGTCATTTCCGTAATGATCGCCGCTTACAAAATAATGTCCTAAACCCGGCAATAATATATTAATCAGGGCATTTCCTGGTCCGCCCTTCAAAGCAGGCATCTCATATTTAACGGGCTGACGAACTACGGTGCTATCCTTTTTTTTTATAGTAGTTCCGGCATTACCTACCGGTGCAGGTGTTGCAGCAGCTTTCACCGAAATGGTGCACAGGTCAGTAGAACGTGTTCCCTTATCATCCGTAACTGCTAATTCAAAAGTATATATGCCAGGTTGGTAATTACCTGTTACGTACGTTTTATAGGAGGTTGGTGAAGATATATTAAGGTTATTGGGACCTGATAGCTGTCGCCACTGGATGGCGACAATCTTTCCATCCTCATCATAAGACCGGATGCCATCTAAAATAACCACCAGGTTCAATGGCAATTGAATGGAAATATTACCTCCGGCATTAGCTTTTGGTGGCACATTCACAGGTAGTGCGGGAGCTTCAATCCTGGGAACAGGTTTTTGATAATTCACTATGATCCGGGCCTGTAATTCATCACCGTTAATAACTGTACCACCAACAGGCTTCCAGGTATAACTATAGGTTTTCTCAGTTTGGATAGCCGCACTGTCTGCCAGGATTATTTTTGAGAATATTTCTTCAACTGCTTCTGCTCTTTTACGATAGATCTTTAATTGGATAGAACTATATTTCAAGCTATCATCATTCCTGTTTAATTTATACCTGACCCTGAACTGTGAGGCATTATCCTTTTCAATGCTAACGTTATTGACAATTTCCTGGGCCTCACTGGCTGAGAACCTGAAAAGGAATACCAGGCAAAGCAACCATGCTTTATTTAATTTGGATAGCCGCATCACCTGTTGTTTTTGAAAGTATAATATCATTATCTGTTGCTGACAACTTTAAAATATCCAGTGAAGAAGGATTGGTAAGGCCGGGGGTAATGGAATAGTTCTGAGTGACACCACCATTAAGTGGGATCTTTAACAAACGACCTACATGAATAGCCCAGATATTGCCGCTTCCATCCAAAACGAAATCTTTAGGCGAACCTGCCAGCAATCCACCTGTATTTGATGCATTGAAGTTTCCCAATACTGTTCCTGTATTATTTACCCTCATTATGCCTGAAACAGTGCTAAAAAATATTTCGCCGTTAGGTTGCACTTTAATATCAGTTGCGCCATTACTCATTCCATTTACAGCAACACTCTTAATATCAACACTATTTGTATTGGTATAATACAGTACATCTTTATTGCTTGCCAGTAACCAGATTCTTTCTGTAGAAGCATCATAAGCAAGCGAAGAAAAATTCGTGTTTCGCAGGTTGATCGGTTTATTATTTTTCCTGGCTTCCCTGTCTCCAATTGTCCAGAGATTTCCTGCCTTATCAACAGCCATTGATGTGATAGTAGTATTGCGGTCAAATCCTGTTTCATTAAAGAAAGAATTCCATGTTAAGGAGGACCTGTCCAGCTTTGCTATCTCTTTTTTACCATATACCCAAAGATCATTATTGACATCAACAAATAACCTGGTTTCATTATTAAAAGCCAGTGTTCCGGGAAGGCTTATGGCATTTGACCAATGACCTGCAGTATCTGTTCTATATAATTTACCGTTGGTACCAAGGAAATATATTTCCTGTGCTGAATATACTTCAACATCAGTAAAGCTGGTATTGGGGGCATTATTAATTTCCTTGTAGTCAGGAACATTCAAGGATGAAGTGAAACTATATTCGCCACATGCATTCTTTGCACCAATCGTTAGTGTATAAACACCTGGTTTACTATATATTTTTTTCCCTGGATTTTGTTCATTAGAGGTGGTGCCATCCCCAAAATCCCAGCTATAGCTTGTAGCATTGATCACAGGTTCACGTTTAAAATCAAATTCAAGATCGTCAGAGGTATAACTCCACTGATTATTTGGAACCACATTAACAGCATTGATCTTTACTTGTGTAGATAACCGGACAGTGTCACAGCCGTTTTTATTAACTACAGTTAGGGTCAATTTATAAGATCCGCTATTGGGATACGTATAACTAATATGAGATGAAGGGGAAAAAGTTTCAGGCAATACTGTCCCATTTCCAAAATCCCATTGATAGAAAGCTCCATTCTTCGATCCGGAAGCATCAATATCAATTGTAGAACAGCCAGATTGGGTAACTTTTTGAGATGGAACCGGTTTTTTACATACCGGAATGGTTGCAATAAAATAATTGACTCCACAGGCATTTGTAGCTTTTAATGTTACAGTGTATTTACCATCAAACAAATAGACCTTATTGATGCTGGTAGCTCCTGAAGTGTTTTTGGTACTATCTCCAAAATCCCAGACATAGGTTACAGGGGAGGAACTGGTAGTACTATTGGTAAATTGAACTGTAGAATCGTTTAAAAGCTTGTAAGAAAACTTTACATCAGCCAGGCACTTGCTTATCTTGATATCATCTGTCCAAAAAGCTTCACCACAGGCATTGGTGACTGTATACTTTACCCTGTAAATGTTATCAGCTGAATTTGCATTCTGTGTGGGATATTTATGAGCTGGCGGAATTTCCCCATCGAAACTGGTACCGTCACCAAAATCCCAGTGATGCGAAGAAATAGTGCCATTATAAGAAGAAATGGATGAAAAACTAACTTCAAGAGTGCTTGGGTTAACATTATAGGCTACAAAATCCACATAAGGAATAAAACAGGTCTCCTTTGGAGTATCTATAAATTTTTTACACCCTATAAAAAGAATGCAAAAGGTTAGGAAAATCAGGGTTCTAATCTTCATAACACTAGTTTTCAATAAGTTTCGTTTCCACAGGGTTCACATAATTAATGTTAAATTGCTTTATACACAGGCTGGCAACGGGAAGAATTCTCTGCATGTAAAGAATGGTGTTTAAAAAGTTTGGTATTATTCATGTACAGAAAAAATTATACCACTTTATGGCTATAATTTTTTACTTGTTACCATTAGAAAATCAGGATAAAAGAAACCCTTATCATGCCCTTACCATCAGTTGAGCAATATTCCCATGTTTTTGAAAGAAAAGACCCCACTACCCTTTCTACACTTTTTGATCATGAATTTAAGTATGCAGATAATGGATTTGGAAAAGAGTATTGCTTTAATGTTGGAACATCAGCTGCGGTTTTTAAAGCTGTAAAAGATGGTAAAACCTATGCGATACGATGTTTCCTTAGGGGGGAACTGGAAACTTTTAAAAGATATGAGCAGCTTTCAGCTTTTCTGGATGCTAAAAACCCGTCCTGGCGTGTAAATTTCGAATTTCTTGATAACGAGATACTCATTGACGGCCATTATTACCCCGTAGTTAAAATGGATTGGGACGAAGGCACACCCCTTCATCGGTTCATTGATAGATATATGACTGATAGCCAGGCACTTTATCTTCTTCAGCAAAAATTGGTAGATCTTTCCTCCGGGCTTGAAAAAGATGGAATAGGGCATGGCGATCTTAAATACAATAATATCCTTATCCATCCTTCTGCTACAGATTTCAACCTAAAGCTTATAGATTATGATTCTATGTTTATACCTGCTTTCAGGGGCAGAAAAAACCTGGAGACAGGAAGCCCGGGCTTCCAGCCTCTAAAAAGATTGTCTTCCCATTTCTTTGAATCTATAGATCGTTTTTCCATTTGGGTAATGCTTACCACCCTTGAAGCTGTTAAATCAGATGTTGCCATATGGGAAAACATTGAGCAAGGTGGGTTCAATAATGAACATTCACTTTTTACTGCATCTGATTTCTTTAATCCCTCAGCTTCCAAAACAATTCAGAAATTAAAAGGAATTAATGAAGACCTGCAGTTTTACCTGGATAAGCTAATACGTTTCAGCCAATTCAGTGATCTTAACACTATTGAAAAACCAAGGCTGTATAAAGATGCTTCTGGTATACCCGTTTCCCATCAAAAATGGACCATACCGCCAACCCCATTAACTAAGCAAGAACAAGAAAATGATGACTTATGGAAAAGGTTTGAATTTGAGATCAAGTCTATTCCATCAGGAAAGGATGTAATGGTTTATGGCATAAAAAAAGGCATTACCCCACTTAGGTTAAGCCTTCTCAGAAAAGATTTTGATCATGTTACGATCTATAATGGGTCGCAAAAAACGATTGTACCTATACAGGAAGGGAAAAAGATCTACGAGTTTGATTTTACGGTAAAAGAACCAGATATAGCTCCACCTATCGTGGAACAGGATGAGATACTGGAATTCAATGCAGATCGATACAATGTACGGGAAGGAGAATTGGCTACTATCAATTGGAAAGTCAGGGGCAACAGCAGGATTCATATATCTAACATGGGAGATGTTGCTGAAAAAACAGGTACAAAAAAGGTTGTTCTGAGAAATACAACGGATTATGTTTTAACCATCGGATCCAAAAACAGGTCCTTAACTATAAATGTTCAACCTGAACCTCAGCGAATTATTCCACAGGCCCCAATTGCTGTCCCCGAAATCAGTCAAACTGAACAATCTTATGTTATTCCTGAACCCACTTACAAATCCGCGAAAGGCAATCAGTTGAAGATTGGTGCAATAGTTTTCGTATTAGTCCTTGTTATTAGCTTTTTAATGTTCAATTATATTTCTTCTAATAAGAGCAATACACAAGTAGCAGCTGCGACCAGGACTGCAGTCACAGCACCAAAGCAATCAGTGACTAAAACAGTTTCCTTTACAAAAGACAAAGTAACCAGCTTACTGCAAAACCTTTATGATTCTTATAATAATAGAAACATACAATCTATTATGAAATTTTACGCTCCTGTCATCAATGAATATTATAGCTCCAATCAATTAAACAAAGATTCGCTCCAGGTCCTTATCAATGACCTTTTTATTAAACCGGCTTTTTATAAATGCGCACCAGATTTTTCAAGTATGACCATTCACCCCGGTGATCAAACATGCCAGGTTGAAATAACAATCAATGAAAAACTGAAAAAGACAAGAAGAAGCAGAACTGAAAATTACAACACAACTATAAAGTATACACTTGATCCCTCTTATAGTATTTTGGCTGAGAAAACGGCAAATTAAATATTAAGCGACAAACAACAATTCGCAGTATTCAAATAAATGTTATCTATTGACTACAACGAATATTCTAAAAATATAAAAAAGTGATCTCCATAAAATGGAGCGGATTAGAATCAATGATGACAGACCATTTCACATCAAAAGATTTTAATCAAAAAATGGAACTTCAGGCTTCAAAACTAAAAGATTGAAAAGAATAGTTTTACTTTCTGATACACATAATTATTTGGATGAGTCAGTTTTTATTCACGCTGACCAATGTGACGAAATTTGGCATGCCGGGGATTTTGGCACAATTGAAATAGCCAATAGGTTAATCGATTTTGGAAAGAAGCACGGAAAAAATATTATTTTAAGGGGTGTATATGGCAATATTGATGGTTATGATATACGGAGTATCTACCCGGAAAAATTATTATGGAATTGCGAGGACGTAAAAGTTTTTATGCAACATATTGGAGGATATCCCGGAAGGTATGCTCCTGGTGTAAAACAGGAGATCATAAGCAACAAAGCAAAGCTGTTCATATCTGGCCACTCGCATATTCTAAAAGTGATCTATGATGACAAAATTGATTGTCTGCATATGAACCCCGGCGCCGCGGGAAAGCAAGGGTGGCATAAAGTACGGACACTTCTGCGCTTTTCGATTGATGGTTCTGCTATTAGAGATTGCGAAGTGATCGAGTTGGGTGCCCGCTAACCATAACAATGAAAAGCCGGGAAGTTCCCGGCTTTTCATTGTTGCTTATTTTCAAGACATTAATACCATCCCCTGCCAGCACCAATTTCTCTGAATGGCCACGGAATAGAAGCCAGGATGATCAATAATGCCAAAAAGTAAAATATCAGTGTCCTTCGATGTTTTGCTTTATCGCTTATACGTTTTTTGCCCTGGGCTTTGCCGATATGCAGAAGTATAATTGCTATCAACATACCTACAAGGTGCTCAATAGCATAAAACCGGGTAACAGGATCCTTCATTGCATTACTCATTCCCCCTGCTGCCTCTATCATTTTATATCCACGCGTTCCAAAGTACCAAAGCACAATACCAATTACCAACATCAAATCTGCAGAGATTGTAAGCAAAAGACCAAGGCGGTTATCAGTTCTTATATAGGGACGATTGCCAGCAATAAGGCTATTGATAATTGCAAATAGAAGCAATAATAAAACTATCCAACGTCCTATGCTATGCACATGTAGTAAAACGTCATATAAACTGGTATCCATGCTGAATGATTTTGGTTGCGCCAAATCTACAACAGAAACGGCAATCATCAACCGGAATACATAAATGGACTTTTTTAGGTCATGATTCTTTACCAGGCTGTATTTCGAGACTGTATGCAGCCCTGTTAATTAATCCAATCTGCAACAAATACGTTGGTATCCCTTGTTCCTCCATTATTCCTGTTACTTGAAAAAAGGATCTTTTTTCCGTCAGGACTGAACATGGGAAATGCATCAAACCCTTTATCCCTGCTAATTTTCTCCAATCCGGTTCCGTCCTGGTTAATGATATACATGTTAAACGGGAAACCTCTTTTGTATTCATGGTTGCTACAAAATATGATACGCCCATCCGGCAAAAAATTCGGCGCCCAATTGGCTTGACCCAAATTTGTTATTTGCTTCGCCCCGGTGCCATCGGCATTAGCTATAAAAACTTCCATCTGTGTAGGTGCCACCAGTCCTTCTGCCAACAAGTCCTTGTAGTCTTTGACTTCTGCAGGAGTAGAAGGGCGGCTGGCTCTCCAAATTATTTTTTTACTATCAGGACTAAACCACGCGCCACCATCATATCCCAGTGTATTGGTTATTTGTTTTACTTTCCCGGACTTCAATTCCATTAGGTACAGGTCAAGATCTCCATTCCGGACGGATGTGAATAACATTTTATTCCCATCAGGGGAAAGTGTGGCTTCTGCATCGTAACCCGGTGAATCTGTAAGTTTTTTAATGATCTTCCCTTTGGTATCTGCCATATAGATATCATAACCTGCATAAACCGGCCATATATATCGGTTGCCATATTTTGACCTGTCAACAACAGGGGGGCATTGATCACCCGCCTGCTGGGTAGAGGCATAAATAATATGCTTATTATCTTTTGTAAAGAAAGCACAGGTCGTCCTTCCCTTCCCAGAACTAACCATCCTGTAACTGAACTTCCCATCATTTTTAGGAAGAGTACCAATAAATATCTGGTCGCAGGGAATACCATCTTTCACAGAGGTTCTTTGAAAAACAAGATTTTTCCCATCATAGCTCCAATAGGCTTCAGCATTATCTCCTCCGAAAGTCAATTGCCGGATATTCTTAAAATGTTTTTCCTCTGGATAATGAAGGGTATCGGCTTGTGCCAGTAAGCAACAGGAATATAAAACCGCGCAAAATAGTAAAGACATCTTCATCATAACCAATTTATAAGTTGTTAAACTGTTTCAAAAATAGGAATTGAAGCCTCTAAAGTTGTCAGGGAATTATCATATGATGATTTCCTTATTTAGTTTTGGGTATGCGCAGTTTGTGTTCATTTGTAATGATACTAATACTATTTTCCTGTAACAGCAATGAATCAGGACGTGATAATGTTTTATATCAACCTCCCTATGCAAGTTTTACAGATAGTCTTTCCAGGGCGCCTGAACGCGCAGATCTGTATTACAAGCGAGGAGTATTACTTTACCAAAATGATCAATTAACTCTTGCAAAACAGGATTTTCAGAAGGCCTGGCAAATTTCGCCTCGTGAAGAATATGCCTTAAGCATGACAACTCTTTTAAAGAAAAGCTCTCCTGATTCTGCTATTTTATTTTTGGAAAATGCTAACAGGAAGATTCCGCAAAGCGTGGCCTTACAGGTTGGATTAGCAAGAGGGTATCAAAATAAAGGTGAGCTGGATAAAGCCCTGGATATTACAAACAGCATCATAAGCCGTTACCCTGGTCAATTAGATGCACTAAGCATTAAATCAGAGATTCTGGCCAGTAAGGATGATAAAAAAGGCTCACTGGCCAGCTTAGAAAAAGCTTATAGTATTGCACCTTCAGACCCATCCATCGCCTATGATCTTGCTTATGCCTATGCTGATGCAAAAGATCCAAAAGCAATTACACTCTCCGATTCATTGATCAAAGCCAATGCGGACGAAAGCGAAAAAGCCTGGTATATCAAAGGAGTCTATTATGCTAATACAGGAAATGGAGATAAGTCACTTGAGAGTTTTGATCATGCAATAAGACTCAATTACAATTTTTTAGATGCCTATAGGGACAAAGGTCAATTGCTAATGAATCGAAAAAGATACAAGGAAGCAATCCAAAACTATACGCTTGCGCTGAAGGTAGCCCCGGCATCAGCAGACTTTTATTTCCTTTTAGGAAAAACGCAACAGGCCATGGGGGATAATACGGAAGCAAAATTAAATTATCTAAGGGCTTATGGCCTGGATAAAACGCTTTCGGAGGCAAAAGATGCTGCAGAAAAATTATAGTATGCCGGCTTCAGATGGAGCCCGGTATTCAAAGAAAAGCTGACTCTATAAATTCCTTTATCTTGCGGCCGCAAATCTTATCTCATGCCAATTATTGCACCATCCTTATTATCCTCAAATTTTTTACGCTTAGAAGAAGATTGTAAAATGCTCAATGAAAGTGAAGCTGACTGGTTTCACCTTGATGTTATGGATGGGCGTTTTGTTCCCAATATCTCTTTTGGTTTCCCAATTATAGAACATATCCGCAAAGCAACTACAAAAGTTTGCGATGTTCATTTGATGATCCTGGAACCCGAACGCTATGCTGAAGCTTTTAAAGCTGCAGGTGCAGATCAGTTATCAGTACATATTGAAGCATGCGTTCACCTGCACAGAAATATCCAGCAGATCAAATCACTCGGCATGAAAGCGGGGGTAGCCATCAATCCCCACACACCCGTTTCATCCCTGCAGGATGTATTGGGTGATATTGACCTGGTTTGCATGATGAGTGTAAACCCGGGTTTTGGAGGGCAGAAATTTATTCCCCGTACTTTGGATAAGATAAGGGAGCTGCGCCGAATGATAGACGATAATAAACTAAATGTCATAATTGAAGTGGATGGTGGGGTAACTTTAGAAAATGCGGGAGATATTATTGATGCCGGGGCCCATGCCCTGGTGGCAGGAAATACGGTATTCCGCTCTGGTGATCCGCAAAAGACAATCAGCCAACTGAAACATATCAGGTAACGCTCTTGTTCTGAGTTTCAATGTCGCAAATGTTTCTTAATAACATTTTTGCCTGGCTAGTTTATAATTTTGTCATATGACCAAAGACCTGTTTTCAGAACATGCAGAGGCATATGCCAAATACCGTCCGGTATACCCATCCCAGCTTTTTGAATATATATTAGGGTTTGTCCGGGAACGTAAAGCAGCATGGGATTGCGCAACTGGGAATGGACAGGCGGCCTCTATATTAGCATTCTATTTTGAAAAAGTAACAGCATCTGATATAAGTACCGAACAATTAAATAATGCTATTCATAAACCCAATATAAAATATATTGTAGCACCAGCCGAACAAACAGATTTCCCAGACAACTCCTTTGACCTTATTACTGTTGCACAGGCCTATCATTGGCTGAACTGGGAGAATTTTTACCGTGAAGCTACCCGCGTGGGCAAGCCATCTGCTGTTGTAGCCGTCTGGACCTATAATTTAGTACGTTCGCAAGAAGAAGCACTCAACCGCATCATTGAACATTTTTACAGGGACATTACGGGACCTTACTGGGACAGTGCCAGGAAATATGTAGAAGAAGGATATCGGTCAGTGCCATTTGACTTTGCACCACTACCTTCTAAAACATTCACCATTGAATTAACTTATACCAAAGACCAGTTTTTGGGGTATTTGTCTACCTGGTCTGGCGCCAGGTCCTATTATAAGCAAACCGGCAAATCACCATTTCCTTTAATAACGGAAGATCTGAACAGGTTATGGCCAGGCAATGAAGCAAAGCCGTTTTATTTTCCTGTGGCTTTGAGAATGGGGCGAATCATAAAATAATATAGTTTCCTGGTTTATCTATTACTTTTATTCCAAATCTGCTTTTGTGAACCTCCGACATCCAATCCTTATTATAAGCCTGCTATTTGCTTCTGTATGTTTTGCACAAAAAAGAATGGCAAATGTTACAGGCAAAGTGCTTGATGATTCAGAACGGCCATTATCGCATGTTTCAGTAACAATTCTGGGTCGCCAACAGGGGGTAACCACAACAGATTCCGGAACTTTTACCTTAAAAGTTCCCGCAGAAAAAGCTTTTGCCCTCGTCTTCTCACACAGTGGCTTCAAGACTGCCCAACAAAATTTCTTGCTCAATGAGGAGGAAACAGAACATGTAACAATCAGGCTTGAACAGGGCACCGGAGTTTTGGAAGAAGTAGTAGTTAAAGACCAGAGAGAACGAACAGAGATCGGCCTCATTAAACCCAATCCCAAAACAATCATTAATATTCCATCTCCCATAATGGGTGTGGAAAGTATGCTAAAGATTTTCGTGGGTTCTAACAATGAGCTTACTTCACAATATAATGTGCGGGGTGGAAGCTTTGATGAGAACCTGATATATGTAAATGACTTCGAGATCTTTCGTCCTTACCTGGTACGAAATGGACAGCAGGAAGGCCTCAGTTTTATTAACCCAGAATTGGTTCGCAACATTAGCTTTTACAATGGAGGATTCCAGGCCAGGTATGGAGATAAAATGAGTTCTGTTCTCGACATCCAGTACAATAAGCCAAAAACTGCAGGAGGTTCTGCTTATATAAGCTTATTGGAACAAGGTTTCCATTTGGAAGGAATAGGTTCAAAAAATAGGCTTACCTACCTGTTGGGCGTAAGGAACCGCAGCAATCAAAACCTTTTAAAACGCCAGGAGACCCAAGGAAGCTATACGCCATCTTCAGCTGACCTGCAAGCATTGGTGAATTACCAAATCAATGAAAAATGGAGTACTGAATTATTGGGAAATATATCAAAAACAAATTTCAGTCTCATTCCTGAATTCAGCCAGTTAACCTCCAGTGTTTTCTCTCCTTTTTTCACAGCCAATGTTGGAGTGGATATTTATTTTGAAGGAAGGGAAAAAGATCAATACAGTACCGCAATGTTAGGTATATCTACCACTTACCAGCCCAATAAAAGATTAAAACTAAAATGGCTGTCCTCTCGTTTTGAAAATGATGAACAGGAAAATATAGATATAGCCGGAGCTTACCTTTTTGGTGACAGGGATTTTGATAAGACCAGCACTTCTTATGGAGTTATTGTTAACCCATTAGGAGCAGGCATCAACCAGAACTTTGCCCGCAACCGGCTTAACATTGTTGATTATAACCTGTCTCACAAAGGAAGCTATGAATGGAAAAAGCATTTTATTCAATGGGGATTAGGATATGATAAAACGAAAATTGAGGACAAGCTCCATGAATGGGAGTACCAGGATTCGGCAGGGTACTCACTCCCCTATCAACCTGATGTACTCAAATTGAACAAAGTATTGAATTCATCAGCCAACCTGGATATCAATAAGTTTAATGGTTATCTGCAGGATAATATTGCTTTTCATCAAAAAGGCAATACATATACTTTCAATGGAGGCGTAAGATTTAATTATAATGATCTTAATGGTCAACTACTGGTTTCCCCCAGGTTTGGAATATCATGGAAACCGGCCGGTAAAAAAGATATTGTTTTAAGGGCTGCAGGAGGTACCTACCACCAACCTCCATTTTACCGTGAATTACGACGTTATGATGGAACGATCAATACTCATTTGGAAGCCCAGAGAAGTAGCCAGTATGTGATTGGAACAGATTACAATTTTATCGGGCTTGGAAGACCACTTCGGCTTACCACAGAAGCGTATTTTAAATATATGACCCATGTGGTTCCTTATGACATTGATAATGTCCGTGTACGTTATTTTGGACAGAACATGGCAAAAGCCTATGCTGCCGGAATTGAAATGAGGCTTTTTGGAGAACTGGTTAAAGATGCAGAAAGCTGGGTTAGTATTGGATTGATGAAAACAAGAGAGAACCTGGAAAATGACTTCTTTACCAATTATACACTTGATTCAAATTTTAAACCTGTCGATAGTAGCAGGATGGAAGGTGGATGGTTACGCAGACCTACGGACCGTTTAATAACCTTTGGAATGTTTTTCCAGGATTATTTGGCAACAAACAAAAACTTTAAAGTTTATATCAATACCTTATATGGTTCTAATCTTCCCTACAATATTCCTGGAAGCATCAAATACCGTAATGCCTTACGCATTAATCCATATATCCGTGTAGACATTGGATTTAGTGCCTTATTGCTTGATTCAGAAAAATCTAACAGGAGAAGTCATTCTCCGTTCCGGAATTTTAATAATATATGGGCAAGCCTGGAGATCTTTAACCTAATCGATCGGCCCAATACAATTTCTTACCTTTTGATAAAGGATTTTCAAAATAATGTGTTTACCATGCCTAATCGCCTAACCCCAAGATTGGTAAACTTTAAGATCGTCGCAAGGTGGTAAGTACGTTACCGGAAAGAATGCCTGTTCAGTGTTTTCCTATTTCTTTATTAGACCAAAAATCCAAATCCCAATTTTTTGCAGGTGGTTTTTCTATAGAAAGCTTTTCATAGATCTTTTCCAGCTGTTCCAATGGAATGGTTCTCTCAGCATAAGGGAAAAACTCTCTTTCTTCAAAGCGAATATGATCAGACAGGGCATCAGCAATTTGGCTCAAATTTTCCTGATCCACAATATTCTCATTAATATGTATTAGGGCTTCGATCTCCTGGTGTTCATCTACCATCCTGAGCACCTGCGGATCATCTGTAGGTAAATATACTGCCAGCACTTGCTCTTCCTGCCTGAAATGATCCTGTAGGTGACCCGTCCAGAACCACTGAACAAAACGACCAATAGTATTAATATCTGTTCCGTTCTTTAATCCTTGTTTTATCTTCCATACAAACAATAAGCCTTCATGATGTTCCTTTGAAAGTGGAGTCAATTGCCTGCTCCGTTTAATAGGATTCGTTTCATTTGCCATGTCCAAAATTAAGCTTGTTCAAGACAATCAAACTATGACCGACAGGATCTCTTGAATAATCAAGGAATTCTTGCTTAAAACAATCTGTCAGAAAAACAATTAAGATTATAACAATCGCTCAGGCTTCGGGATTTTCAAACCTACCTGTCATTTTATCAATTATGATCTTGTATACAACAAACGGAACCGGCTCATCCCGGGGATGAAGCCGAATAGGAAATTGTTCGGGGGGCAAGGCAGTCTCACTCATTTTCATATAAAGCATTCTTTCAACAAAGGATTTCATAAGAGATTCCTTTTCCTTAGCATCAAGCACTTCTATATACTTACCCCAGGCGATAATAGATTTCCAGTTATTGTAAGAATGTATTTCATCAACCTCAAAGCAAACTTGCGGATTGGATCGCATTATATCGATTTTCATTCCAACCTTGGAATGCAGGATGATGTCTGTGCCGTCAAAAAAATAAGTAATAGGAACTACATAGATTACATTGCCATCGTTGCAACCAATCCGACCCAGTATATTGGAACTCAATACACTCCTCATCTCCTCTTCAGTTAATAATCCCATCATAGCCAATACATTTAAATATTAATTTGGTTTAAAGGAAGTTGAAGGGTCCGGAACATTCTTTTGTCTATCAAGTTTTTTAAAATATCCTTTGAATAAAAAACTTTTTTTAAGTGCATCCATTAACTGGTTAAAAGATTCAGTGCCCTTTTCAATATTATTTAAACTGCTATTCATTTTAAGTACCAATCCCTGGTCTTTCAATAGGGCATTTGCTGTTCCTTTACCGCTATTGATATCTTTGTCTATACTTATAACCAATGCATTTATGTGACCAGAAAGTGTGTCTGCCTGTATTCCAATATTTTTAATTTTTTCAACAGCTTCTTCAAGGTTTTGGGAAAAACTGCTATCCCTTAAAAGGCTACCCAATGATCCCTTTCCGGCTTTAATATCTGCTACCAGAAGATGAAGTTCACCAACAAGGCCATTAGCGCCATTTGTTGCATTACGTGCATTAATCAAAGAATTTCTTAAATTCTTTGGAAGGCTTTTATCATTCAAAATCTCCCAAAAAGCAGCGCTGGAATTAATGCGGTTAATGGTAGCTTTCAATCCGGATGCGATTATGGCTACGTCCTGGTTGGTTTGGTCAAGAACTGCCAGCATGGTTTCGGTATCTATAGATTTACCATTGGCCAAAACATCTCCTTCTTGTACAATTGCGGCAGCAGGCTTGACCGGGTTAATATTGATCAACTTATTACCCATAAGCCCGTCAGTACCAATATTAGCCTGTGCGTTTTTATGTATATACTTCTTCATTTTTGTTTTGATCAGCATTGCTACCTCCAGTGTTCCATCATCTAAAACAGATATGGTTTTTACTGTGCCTGCACTGATACCGGAAAACCGCACACTATTGCCTGGTAATAAACCATGCACATCCTCAAACTTTGCCTTAAGTATAAAGGTTGATCCAAAAAGGTTTTGATTTTTACCAATCATATATAACAAAAGGATCAGGAAGAACAAACCTGCCGAAACAAATACACCTAACTTGATATGGTTGATTACTTTCTTTGCCATTTGCTAATTAAAAAATTGCTTGATCATTTTGTCATCGGAACGTTGCAACTCCTCATAGCTGCCCTCTGCATAACAAATGCCATTAATGAGCACTACTACCCTGTCTGCAGTCAATTGCACGCATCGCATATCATGAGAAATGATCAATGATGATGTATTATATTTTTTTTGAAGCTTCACCATTAATTCACTTATTTCCCTGCTGGTTATAGGGTCAAGCCCTGTGGTTGGTTCATCATATAAGATGATCTCGGGCTTTAATATCAGGGTTCTTGCCAGAGCAATCCTTTTCCGCATGCCACCGGATAATTCAACAGGCATCATATTCACAGTATATTCCAATCCAACATTTTCCAATGCGTCCATCACCATCTGATCAACTTCATTCTGAGAGATCTTCATCCAATGCCTTCTTAATGGAAATTCCAGATTTTGCCTCACCGTCATGGAATCATACAAAGCATTACTCTGAAATAAAAAACCCACTTTTACCCTAATCTGGTCCAGCTCATCTTCATTCATTTCTGGTATGTTCTTTCCCAATACCCAGATCTGACCCTGGTCCGGATCCATCAAACCAATGATACATTTAATCAAAACAGATTTGCCTGATCCTGATTTGCCGAGTACTACAACATTTTCACCCTGTCCAAGGCTTAGATTAAAATCTGATAATACCATATTTGACCCAAAAGATTTTTTAAGATGTTCAATCCTGATAACAGATATGTGCGTATTGTTTTTAATGACAGGAATAGTATGAGGTGCCCTGGCTAACATGTCTTTAGTTTAAACCCAAAATATCTGTGATCTGCACAGCAATGAGATCTATAACAAATACCACGATAGAACCAACAACAACGGCTGTATTTGCCGAACGCCCAACTCCTTCAGTGCCCTTACTGGAAAAATAGCCTTTATAACAACCTATGATGCCAACGGCAAAACCAAAGAAAAAGGATTTAAAAAAGGCTGGCAGAACATCCCCAAATTCAAGCCTGTCAAAAACAAGGTTCCAGAATAAAGAAAAAGATGTAAAGCCACGAATATTCACACCGAGGTAGGATCCATAAAGTGATATAGCATCCGATAATAAAATAAGTACAGGAAGCATAACAGTTGCTGCCAGAACCCTTGTAACAACCAGGTATTTAAAAGGATTGGTACCAGAAACTTCCATTGCATCGATTTGCTCAGTCACCTTCATAGACCCAAGCTCCGCGCCAATGCTACTACCTATCTTACCCGCAAATATCAGCGCCGTTATAACAGGGCCAATCTCGCGAACTATGGCTACCCCAACCATGGCAGGTAACTGTGATTCAACTCCATATTCAATCAAAGAAGGGCGAAGCTGCATAGTGAGTACAAGCCCCATAATAAATCCTGTCAAACCAATAAGTGGCAAGGATTGATAGCCTATAACATAACACTGGCGAAAAAATTCGCTCCATTCATTTCTTGGTTTTATGCTTTGTTGGAAAAAACGACCGGCAAATTGAGAAATGGCGCCAGCTTCTCTAAAATATTCTCTCAAGGTTTCAGAGAATTTCATTTGATTATTTGACAATCAAATATTTGACATTTTACTCAATTTTTTAATGAAGCCTGTCAAGAGAAAGAATGATATTGATCACCATTAAGACTATAATAGAACCTCTCGTTCTATCCACAAATTATTATGATAATTTAAAACGCTTTTTTTGCCAATTTCGTTCTGCTCATCGAGCGACAACTCATCTGTACCGGCTGTTTCAATCCACTCATACCCATTTCGCCGATAAACCTGTGTAAATAACCCAAATTGCTCCTTCATTTGCTCCTCTACCTGGCCGGTTTTCATCCAGGAATGAAAATGAATAAAGTCTGGCGCATGTTTTTTCCGTTCAATTGCATAAATTTTACATCCAGGTGAATAACGATGTGCCTTCCTGGTAGTTTCACCCCAACTATGAGGCATATCAAAAAATTCAATCTTTAAATAAGGGTATGCCTGGCAGAAAGCCTTCTGTATATCTTTAATACAGGATATCTCGTTGATTTCGATGGTCATAGTACCCGGTTTTCCTGGATGAATAATCTATATAACTGGTCAAGCACAAAGACGATAATGTCCTTTATATATCTAAACCCAACAGCAATTAGTAAAACAGAGATCAACCATAAAGCTAATTGCCTGATATCCGTTGTAACAGTATAGGGAGCTGTGGTAAACATTGAATGGATTAAGGTATTGGCAAATTAACCAGACTCAATTCCATTTACAATGAGGGCTGTCAGTATTCATGATGATGGCAGTCAGCCATCCAATCTTGTCACCAAAATAAGCTCTCCAATCAAAAAATTATTCGAATTAAACAGGGCAGATCACAAACAACTACAGATATCATTCAGAAAGACTTAATCCAATAATAAGTATAAATCCGCTTTGATATAGTTCAAAACTGGAAATCATTCTCCCTTTATGCGGCTCCATAATGACCTCACAGTAGTGATGTTCCAATTGGCGAACCTTCCTCTTTGCACTACCAGCCTGTTATCTCTTGGATCATGTTGTAGAAAATAATGAAAAACAAAATGTTCATTTGGGTCGTACCAGCCTACAATCTGCCCAAAACGCAGATCATTGAATACAAGTGTGTCTTTCCATTTATCAATGGTATAAAACCCCTTGGAAAACCTGAGCAATTTTTGAACTTCTTCATGGTCTTTTAAAGGAAGCAATAAGGAATCATTTTTAGGGAAATAATGAAAGCTCATGTTTGCATTCTTATCAAAAACAGAACGGAAACCTATATAAAATCCATTTTTATTCCCTGCAACCACATACCATAGCCAATTATTCAGGGGCGTTGGTGTTGTTAAATATTTATCATAATGAATATGCTCATTGGCCAAAGCGGTTCTCGTTTCTGTATCTATAAGCAGTTTATTAAAAACACAATACAACAAATAAAAAGCAGGAATGGTTATACCCAGTTTCCACAAGAGGATCCTACGCCTGTCCTTTCTCTTAAGAATTAATAACACTACAAATGCTATTCCTGCACAAATAGAAAAAAAGGGATCAGCAACATAAATGGTATTGAAAGAAATCCGGGAATGGTTAAATGGTTCCCACAATCCCATTCCATAATTATTAAAAAGATCAAGAAATAAATGAACAATTATCTCTACCGCGAAAAAAAATACCCACATTCTGAAACCAACCTTATGCTGTCTATGAAAATGCTCAGCCAGCAAACCAAAAAAACAGACTGCAATCAAAGCAAAAAAAAGGGAGTGAGTAAATCCCCTGTGAACCAATAAATTCGAGGCAGGATCATTCCAAAATGCTGCAATGAAATCAATATCCGGAATACTTTGGGCCAAAGCACCAAGGAACATGGCTCTTTTACCCAGCTTTTTTTCAAGTATGGCTTCTCCTATACAGGCACCTAAAACGATATGTGTGAGGGAATCAATAAAACAAAAACAGTTTAACAACTACATGGATTTTACTCCAATGGTGGTTTGTTTAATTAATAAATTATTGCTTATCATATTCTTAATGATCAGTTTACCATATTCATGTGCCAGTGCCTCCCTTGAGGAAGGTTCAAAAGATTGTGTTTGGATGGAATAAATGAGCTTGTTCACGGTAAGATCATAAAGATTACTTTCCCAAAAATACTTAGCATAACTACTATAATATCCGGGAGTTTCAATTCTTTCATAAATAGTCCTGTAATAGCCCCAGAAACGGGTATGGTACGTGAAGTATGGTGTATACATAACTCTTCGGGGAACGTAATACCTTTCTTGCTGTTTATCCAGTAATACTATAGTAAGCACTGCATCAAAGCCGCTTGACCTGAGTTTTTCATTTGATTGTTCCTCAGTTAAATTTTCAAAAGCCTTAGGACCATATTCTTCCAAAGCAGAAAAAGCATTGTAGCCAAGTTCCTTAAGATCACCTACCAGGTGATTTTCCATATTCTGCTGAATACTCCGATCTGTTTCACGTATCAATCCAAGCACCATTAATTTATTAAATGTGCGGGCCGTTGTTCCGGGTGCCTTCCAGGAATTTGTTATTGCAGTGGTCGTTCCGCATGAAATAAACAACCATGCAGAAAACAAACTGAATAAAATAAACTTTTTCATAAAAGAACAAATTATCGAATACACCCATGCTTTTCAATGATAGCTATCAGTGATCTACAGAACGGTGATCATTATAAAAGTATAGCAGATAAATTTTAAAATCATTGGTTTATCTGACCAACATCACTTCCCAATAAAATGCTTTAGGCTACCTTAACCAAAATAATTTCTTGGACAAGGTTATTTACAATAATTCATTGACCGGATTAACGAAATCTGATATTCCCGAACTACAAAAGAAATATGGAAAGAATGCTATCCAATCAGAAAGATCCGGAGATTTTTTACGACTGACATGGGGAATTATTTCCGAACCCATGTTCATCATTTTATTGGTGGCCTGTGCCCTCTATTTTATTCTGGGAGAATCCAAAGAAGGATTCCTGATGCTCGCTGCAATGATATTTGTTTCGGCTATTTCTTTTTACCAGGAATCAAAAAGTTCTAAAGCACTGGCAGCCCTTAAGGAATTCACTGAACCAAAGGTCACTGTCATCCGTGATGGAAAAGAAACAGAGATTTTTTCCATTGATTTATTGCCAGGTGATGTAATGTATCTTTCTGAAGGTAATCGTATTCCTGCAGATGCAGTTATTATCCAGGCAAATGACTTCACTATCAATGAATCTATTATTACCGGAGAATCATTGCCAGTCAATAAATCATCAAATACGGGGGAAACCCAACTTTACCAGGGAACAACGATCAATTCAGGTTGGTGTTATGCACGTGTAACAGAAATTGGCAATGATACCACTTTGGGTACATTGGGCAGATCCATTATATCTATACAACCAACAAAAACTTTATTACAAAAGCAGGTAAGCACATTTGTTAAAAGAATGGCAGGTTTTAGCATGGTAGCTTTCCTGCTTATTTGGTTAATTAACTATAGCCAGACAAGAAACCTGGCAGAAAGCCTGTTGGTAGGTCTTGTTTTGGCCATGTCTGTTATCCCTGAAGAGATACCGGTTGCCTTTTCCTCATTTATGGCATTAGGGGCATTCCATATGGCTAAATTGGGAATTATTACCAGGCAGCCCGCCACTATAGAAAACCTGGGAGCGGTTAGTGTTATCTGTCTTGATAAAACGGGCACGATAACACAAAATAAAATGGCTGTAAAATTGATTTACGATTTCGAAAACGATGAAGTTCTTGATCTGCAAAAATCAAAAAATGCATTTATACCCGTTTTACACTATGCCAGGCTGGCTAGTGAAGAAATTCCGTTTGATGCCATGGAAAAGGCAATCATTGATGCCTATAATAAAAATACTGACCAGGATCCGATAGGCGCATTTTCCATGATACATGAATATCCACTCGATGGCTTTCCCCCGATGATGACCCATGTACATGGGCATTCTGAAGTCAAAATTGTTGCAGGAAAAGGTGCACCAGAAAGAGTGATAAAAGTGTGCAGGCTTGATCAGCAAAATATTATAAAAATCCGGAAAACAGTTATCGAAATGGCAAGCCAGGGATACCGGGTTTTAGCTATATGTTCTGCTTTTTTGACCAGCAAAGAATACCCGCAAGACCAGGATGATTTTAATTGGAAATTCGAAGGGCTCATGGCCCTATATGATCCTCCGAAGGTTTCAGTGGTTGCCGAGCTGGAAAAATGGTACAAGGCGGGAATAAAGATCAAACTCATTACAGGTGATTATGCTGAAACGGCTATAAATATTGCAGGACAGGTTGGCCTAAGAAATTTTGAACAACATACAACAGGCGAAGAAATTCAGAATTGCTCAGTGGCTGAATTAAAAGAAATATCTGAATCCACCAACCTTTTTTCAAGAATGTTCCCCGATGCTAAACTGAAAATTATAAATGCATTAAAATCCAATGGGGAAATTGTTGCTATGATGGGCGACGGCGTTAATGATGCACCGGCTTTGAAATCTTCACATGTCGGCATTGCAGTCGGGAGCAAGGGCTCTGATATTGCCAGGGAGGCATCGGATCTTATTCTTACTGATGACAACCTTGATAAAATAACAGAAGCCATTTACCAGGGGAGAAAGACCTTCAATAATCTGAAGAAGGCCGTTAGGTATATAATTTCTATTCATACCCCAATAATTTTAACTGCTTCCCTCCCGGTAATCTTAGGATGGAAATTCCCAAACATATTTACACCAATACATGTAATATTTCTTGAGATCATTATGGGCCCTACATGCTCTATTTTTTATGAAAGGGAACCAGCTGAAAAAGATATAATGAGTATACCTCCCCGGGAAAGATCGCAAACTATGTTTACCTGGAATGAATTGCTAACAAGCTTGCTACAGGGATTGATCATTGCTATCGGGGTACTTTCCGTTTACTATTTTTATATGAACCAGGGATACGAAATAAATTATGTCAGGACGATGGTATTTGTAACACTGATCCTAAGCAATGTATTTCTCACTTTTGTCAATCGTTCATTCAGAGAAACTTTAAACAGAACGATAAAATATAAAAATAATCTTGCTCCCTGGATACTTATCATATCAGCAACATTTCTTTGGAGCATATTATATCTACCTTTTTTGAAGAATGCTTTTTATCTGAGTAATATTTCGATAGGTCATTTCTTAACCGCTACAACTGTCAGCATAATTACTATAGCCTGGTTTGAAGTTTATAAATTCATCAAATTCAAAAGCTATATTCAAAAAAGATGAATAAATAAAACGGTAACAGGTCAATACACCACGATTCTGCCCTTCCTGTTACTGAACCCACCTTTAAGTTTGGGAAAATATATTTTTAGAAGCCCGTCTTCGTAAACAGTTTTAATGAAATCGGTATCGATGTCTTCAGGTAAAGGAATTCTACCCATTAAGGAATTAAAATTGTAGTTTTTCACTTCATAAAATACCGCCTGCGGATCTACAGGTTGCATGACAAAAATAATCAGGTCATGCTCATTAATAAAAATAGCAAAATCCTCTCTCTTTAACCCGGGCATTACCATTTCCACCTTTATATGATCAGGAAATTCAAAAGTATTGATCAAAGGAGATGTGCCCTTATTTAGTCCTTTGTTTGCTAGAAGATCCTGTATATTATACGGTTGGGGATTATATTGACCCGGGTATAATGTTGTGGGATCATTGTCCATGGTGTAATAGCTATTCATAAACAATATATTTCCTTTAATAAATGACTAATTAAAAGCGGGTAGTTTAAAACATTGTTTTGATAGCACGGAAATGGCAGAAACTCACCAGGTATTCACCTGATCATAGCTAAGCTAAACATATAAAAAACCACAAACCATGATAGAAATCATTACATGACACAAATCATTATTAAAAAATCACTACGGTTTTCATTCTTGCTTCTCCAACCTATATTTAAAATTTCCGTTACATCTGGTCACATCTCAAAGCCACCTCGCTTTCAAGCCAGGTTCAATCCCATCCAAATCTTACTTTCTCCCGGGCTTCCCCTGCCTTACATATATGCATGAGCCGCCTTTGAACCGCCTCTTTAAAGAGGCGGTTCAAAGGCGGCTCAAAGGCGGCTCATACACGGCTCATAGGCGGCTCATATTAGTCGCAACCCCGCAGCAGGAACATGGAAAACGAAACTTTCCCCCATTTAACCCAGCGAATTGGATTTTAAAAGATAAATGGTTGATTTAAAGGTTCTTACCTAATAGATTTAACCCTGGTTGCAGTAATAGTAAAATTTGGTTTTGAATTATATCAAATGGAATTACCAGTCTTCAAACCTGCCTTTATCTCCTCCATTAATCCCATCTGTACGTTTTGGATTTCAAACATTGTTTTCATTTGTTCGGCAATCAGGAGATCCAGTTTCTGGTGCAGGTTACGTACTTCAATTTCCGCCTTTAAATTAACCAGGTAATCATTTATGGCCCTTTCCCTGTCTTTTTCCTCTTTGCGGTTATGGCTCATCATTATTATAGGTGCCTGTAATGCAGCAATAGTTGATAGTATGAGATTTAACAAGATGAATGGGTAGGGATCAAAAGGTGTACTTATCAAATAAAGATTGAGAATGATCCAAAACAGCATCAATAATAAAAAGAATACAATAAAGACCCAACTCCCGCCAAAGGAGGCAATTTTATCTGCAAGCCTTTTATCAAAACCCAGGTTTTTATCTTCAAAATCATAAAGCTTTTGAGAAATCAGTTTTTCCTCTTCGATAGATTGGATAACAATTTCATTAAGCTTCTGCAATTGTTGATTTTCAGTATCTAAAAGTGCCTGCAAATCTTTGTTGCTTTTATATTTTGAATTTTCTGTCATTTATGTGCTATAAATACAGGCAACTTAAGTGTTTGAATAACATCTGATGCAAAGCTTTTATGGAACATTTGGGATAATGCCGACCGGCCGAAAGCTCCAAATACCACCATAGCTCCCTTTTTTTCATTTACCCAGTTATCAAAATATTTCTTTGAATTCACTTTAAGTTTATAAAACTCATTATTTGTATAATGCTGACTTACTAATTCCTCCATGTTTTCCTTGTCTGGCATAGGATCATCACCTGGATTTGAATATACAAGCAGAGAAGGTTCAGAAGTCAGTTCAGGAAACAGGTAAGAAAATTGTTTGACAGCATATACTGATGATTCCGTTCCGTCGTAAGTCAATATAGTACTTTGGGGAAAATCATAATGTTCCGGCACAATCAATATTGGGCACTCTGCCATTTTCAATGTTTCCCTCATATAATCATTCATTTCGATACCCATATTATTATAAAACATTTCTCCTCCCAATAATAAGAGATCTGAAAAACGAGTCTCTTTTCTAAGCTCTGCCATAGCAAATCCATAAAAGTTTTTATGGATTCGATATTTCATATTATTTACTTTACACAATTCCTCAAAATGTGAGATATTCTTTTCGATCGAAGAAGTGTCCTCATCCTCCAGCAATGGAATAACCATTCCTCCAGCAACACCAACTGAATAACTCCATAAATTAGCATAGTCTACCTGCGGCATAAATGCTGCAGTTACCAAAACAGGTTGCATCTCATTCAACTGCCGGGCAAATTCAAATGCACCTTCTGAAAAATTGGTACCATCAAAAGCAAGCAAGATCTTTTTCATAACGCTTGATTATAAATACAAACTATAACTAAAATATACCCGGAACAATGACGGAATAACACCAAATCAACTGATTATAATCAGTCCAGCTTTCCATTTTACAATGAACATTTCACTGACAGCTATTACAATTCGCTGTGATAGCCGTCATTGATACAAAATTTCCATCATGATATGTTTGTAATGGAGCTAAAAATATTTTATGTATATCACATCCTCCAGGCTTACCCATGAAGAAATGGATATGCTGCAGACAAACGAAACAGATATATGTATATCGATCAGAGTGCCTGCACATAATCACTGGATAAAAGGACCTGAGTCAGGCAACCTGGACCGTTTTGTACAAAAAGCAATTGAACAATTAAACCAGATGTATCCAAATGAAAAGAATGAATTGGAAACTAAGCTGCTTGATCTATATAAAAGCCTGAAATTGGAACAGTTTCCTTTAGGGCTTGGTTTGTATGTAAGTAAGGGAATTCAATATGTTGTTCAATTTCCTTTTCCCATAGATGAAAAGATTGTCATTTCAGATCATTTTGATTTAAGAGACCTATTATTCAAGATTAATTACTCAAACTCTTACTATGTTCTTTTAATTGATGAAAAACAAGCGTCACTATATACGGGGCAATTTAATGTACTACACAAGATCCAGGATTCTAATTTTCCATTAATCTATACAGATGATTTTGAATACCAGGTTCCATCAAGATCGAGCTCATATAGCAGCAGGTCAAATATCAGCAGCTTTGAAAAAGACAAAAGCACACTAAAAAAGAGTCGCTACTTATCATTCCTTAAGCATGTTGATGAATTAATGGATATGTATATTACTAAAAAAGACGCACAGCTTATTATTTGTGGTGTGAAAAGCGCTACAGCTTCATTTTTAAATCACTCAAAACATGATGACAAGATAGCAGGAGTTATTCACGGGAACTACAGTCATTTAAGTGAATCGGAACTAATTGAAATGGTATTGCCCATTCTCAAGGCAGACCAGGAGGAAAAAATGCTGGATGAAATCTCTGAACTCCAGGAAAAAATTGGGGAAGGTCTGGCAGAAGTAGGGTTGTTTGATGTCTGGGCAGCAGTTACAGAAGGCCGTGGTAATGTTTTACTGGTGGAAAAAGATTACGAAACCAGGGTGTACCAGGATAAATATTTTCCACTGGAAATACAAGTAACGGCACCTAAGCGATTGCATTGCATAGTAGAAAACCCGGTTGATAAACTCATAGAAATGCACCTGAAGAAAAACGGGAAAATGCTATTGGTAAATAATGGCATGTTAAAAAATTACAAACAAATTGCGCTTATAACCCGGTATTAAATGACCGCCTTAAAAATAAACAAAGGCGATTAAGTTTTTGTTTCGATACCAATAAAACTTATGTATACATGCAAAAATTTAGCTTGAATTAAATCACCTTAAAACGTATCAATAGAAGGAAAGTAACATTCGAAATTACTCAATTAGTATAACTATAAAACTCTAATAATAACTCACATGTTTGGAAAATTAACGGAAGAACAAATTGAAGAAGTGCTACAGACGCAGATAGTCGGCCATTTAGCCTGCCATGCTGATGATCAAACCTATATTATTCCTATTAGTTATGCTTATGACAACAATACACTATATGTTCATTCAGAAGAGGGGATGAAAATCAAGATGATGAGGAAAAATCCTAAGGTATGCATCCAGGTAGATAATCGCCGGGACATGGCCAATTGGAGAAGTGTTATAGCATGGGGAGAATTTTCGGAATTAACTGATATAGATGAAAGAAAAAGCGCGCTGCAGATATTGGTCAACAGGCAATTACCCTTGCAATCAAGCTCCACTACTCATCTTGGAAGCAACTGGCCTTTCTCTTCAAATGATCTTGCAGGCATACCCGGTGTTGTATTTAAAATTACACTGGATAAAAAAACAGGAAGGTTTGAAGAAAGCAAAGCTTCACCTCAATTTTCAGGTTAAATAAGATTCTATTTATTTGATCAGTTCAAACTTATCCTGTGGGAATCATTTCAGGATTTATTATAAGTGCGCAATAAATACAGGCATATTTCTTTCTGCAATGATCCCTTCGGCAAAACTCCTTCTTAAAAACTGCGAAATAGCCGAACGACCAAATGATCCGCTAATTAATACAGCACTTTTATTTGCCATCAACCATTTTGAAAAATCCTTTTTAGGATTTATATCCAGTTTTAATAGTTCAAGGTTAGTAAAATGTTGAGTAGCCAGTTCCTCAATATATGTTTCATCCGGCAAACGATCCTGCGTATCATTTTTGGAAAAAACCAATACTGTTTTATTACCGCAAAGTTCAGGGAATAGATAAGCAAACTGCTTAATAGCAAAAACACAATCCCTGCTTCCATCATATGCCAGGATATTGCATTCCGGAAATTCAAATTTATCAGGAACTACCATAACCGGGCATTCTGCCTCATGTAAAGCTTCCTTTAGGTAATCGAGGGGATTTATTCCAACCTGGTTTTGATAAAAAGCGTCGCTACCAATGATCAGCAGATCGGCAAACCGGGTTTCTTTTTTGAGTTCGGGGATTGCAAATTTCCCCTGGTCATTATGTATCCGAAATGTTATTCCATTCCTTATACACAAGTCTTCAAAACGGGAAACGGAATTTTCCACGACATCGGGACCTTCTTCAGCTAAAGGTATGTATGCAGGACCTGCCATACCAGCGGTATAACTCCACAAATTTGTATAGCTTGCCTCTGTCATAAATACACCTGTGAGAAGCACAGGTTGCAATTCATTAATTCTCCTTGCAAATTCAAATCCCGAAGGAGAAAAATGTGGTCCGTTGAAAGCTATGATAATCTTTTTCATTGATAACAATTTAATTTGAAATGCAGGATCTAAACTATTACATGCAGGTAATAATTTTTATGACCACCGTGGGTAAATACACTGACAAAGGTTATGAAACAAAAGAGGCAGAATAGAAATTCCGCCCCTTGTAAGATCCAGATATTAATTGAAAAACCTCTGTAAAGATCATTGAGGCTTGCCTAGTTTTCAATGACGGCAATTGACATGTTCTATGATGGCTATCAGTAATAATAAAAGCTCAGTCAATAATGGGCGATTTTGCATGTGGATTTATTTCCTGTTCTGCCAAAAAACTCAACCGGGAATCTATATCCTTTTCATCTTTTTCATTGGTATAAAATTCACTCGCAGAAATATCAAGATCAAGTGTTGCAGCAAATGCGGCAATAGTACCATAAACACAAATCTTATAATGATTGATCTCCTGTATACTTGACAGCAAAAGAGCATCAGTAATTTCAGCATCCCTGCAATCATTCAATTTTTCATTAACATCATCAATAAAAGCCTTTGCCATATTATTCTGAACCTGGAAATCCATTAATTTCTTTCGTTCAAAGAATTTCCTAATCCCTTCCACATGGTATTTTAAATAAACAAGATAGTGGTCAAGAACTACTTTCAGGCGTGGAGATTTTATTTTCTCTATCCAATCGGGGAGTGTTACTATAAGCAGATCCTCGCAATGAAGGATCTTTCGTGTATCATATATTAACAAATCATGTAATGTACATATAGTTGCAATCTTTTTCATAAAGGACCTTTGTTTAAACTTAATAATGTTAATGCTTGCATCCAATGACTGGCATCACTATTTTATTTGATGGCGCTCATTGTATGGCCCTTTTTAAATGGCTTGCTTTGGAATAATTACAAAGTGATTTCAGTATACCCATAGTGCATCAATCATTTAAAATAATACAGCTATGTCAAACTTATCCAGGCAATTTGAGCCCTCAAAAGCAGTTGACTATAAAGTATTAAAAGTTAGTAGCCCATCCTTTGACGCAGACAGGATGATACCGATAGAATATACCTGTGATGGGAGAAATACAAACCCACCACTTAATATAGAGTCAATTCCACAGGAAGCTAAAAGCCTTGCCATAATCATGGACGACCCTGATGCCAGGTACCATCCATTTGTTCATTGGGTAATTTGGAATATTCCGGTAACACATCATATTCACGAAGGCTTTAATCATGGCATCAATGGAATCAATGACTTTGGAAGGACCCGCTATGAAGGTCCCTGTCCTCCAAACGCCATACACAGGTACTATATTAAAGTATATGCTCTAAATGGCATACTGAACCTCCCTCCCGGTAGTACTAAAAAACAACTTGAGAAAGCAATGTCGGACCAAATAATTGCATTTGGTGAACTGACCGGATTGTATAAAAGAAAAAATGCCCAGTAAAGATTTCCAGGAATAAATAGTCCATGTCTTCATTTTTCAAAATCATCTTCTAAATAATCCTTATTTCACAAGATGATCCTTGCTATAAAAGGATCTGGCAGTCTTTATTTGACCTTTACAAATAGCTTAATTTTGAGTGAGTAAAGTCAAATTTATAATTGATGTTTATCAGCTCAGGGATTGCCAAAATAGCTCACCTTGCAGTGAACGGGAATACCAACCTTATAAAACGGGATTAGTCAATAATTTAATTTAAAGTCCTTTTCCTTTACCGTTACTAACACCTGATTATTATGAAAAAGATCCTGGTTGTTGAGGATAATATTGACATCCGTGATAATACGGCTGAGATTCTGGAAATGGCAAATTACAGGGTATATACAGCAGAGAATGGATTGAAAGGTGTTGAATCTGCCATAGCTAATAAACCAGACCTGATTGTCTGTGATATCATGATGCCTGAACTGGATGGATATGGTGTATTACATGTAATCCAGCACAATCCGGAATTAAAAAGCACACCTTTTATATTTTTATCAGCCAAAACAGAGCCTGCTGAAGTCCGGAAAGGGATGGGACTCGGTGCTGATGATTATATTCCAAAACCTTTTACAGCTACTGATCTGCTGAATGCCATTGAAAGCAGACTTAAAAAGGTAGAAGTATTAAAATCAACCATATCATCAGATATACATGGGTATAACCACCTGTTAGGTCTTACATCCGGCAAAGAAGCTTTGCAGCAATTTATTGATGGTCGCAACACGAATAAATACAAAAAGAAACAGATAATTTTTTCTGAAGGAAACAGGCCTACCCGGCTTTATTATATTCAAAAAGGTAAGGTTAAGATCATTAAATCAAATGATGAAGGCAAAGAGCTTGTTGTTAATTTATTTAATGAAGGGGACTTTTTTGGATACACTGCTTTACTGGAAGGAACTTCCTACAAGGCCTCAGCTGTTGCCATTGAAGAATGTGAAATAGCCGAAATTCCCAAAGAGGAATTTGAAGAACTAATGAATACCAATCCCGAGGTAACGCATAAATTTATCCAACTCCTTGCGAAAAATATTACAGAAAAGGAAAAACAACTGCTCAACCTGGCATATAACTCCTTGAGAAAAAAAGTGGCAGATGCATTGATCACGCTAATGGAAAAATATGGGCGAAAAGTAAATGATCATTATATGATAGATATTAGCCGTGAAAACCTTGCAACTATTGCAGGAACTGCCACGGAATCCCTGATTCGTACATTAAGTGATTTTAAAAATGAAAAGTTATTGGAGATACTGGAGGGTCATATTATAATACTCAATGAAAATAAGCTGCGGAAGATGATCAACTAATTATAATATCCAACTACGCTTTCCGCCAGGAAGTCATTAAATTCCCTTTTCAATTTCAGCAACACTTCCTCTGCTTTTACTATATCATTTTTTAATCGTTGCTGGTTCCTGATCGCGCATTCCAGCATTTGAATATCACTGTTATTTTGGATAAGGATTTTTTTATGTTGCTGGATCTCATCCATTAACCACTCGATCGTTTCATCACTCATCAGGAAACATCCCTGGAAATATTCTGAACGCTCTAATAATTCTTCACTAACCGAATCACTTAATATTTCTGACAACCGGTTGCGGCAATAAATATTTTCTTCTTTGTAAAAGAATAATAATCTTTTCCACGATTCACTTTCATAAATAAATTGTCTTATAAAAGTTGCAGGCATACGAATAAAATTTGAATTCAAACTATTTCAGCAAGGGATTTAGCTTTTTGATATTCCCTGGTCTTTGATTTTAGTAAAATGAGATGCTCAATAATATTCTGAAAGCTTATTACCCCAATAAATTGATCTCCTTCCATTACGGGGTACACCTTTCCTTCATGACCTGAAAGTTCATCTAATACCTCTGATATGGGTTTAGCAGCGTCAAAAGCAAGGGTGTTTTCTTTCATCACGTCGCTTACTACATTTGTGTATTTCATTTCTGCAACAGCCTTGACGATTTCCAATCTATTGACAATACCAACTGGCAAACTGCCATCCATAACAATAAAATAGCGGCTATGATTCTGCGCCAACAGATTAGCTGCTTCGTTGACAGTCATGGTTGCGTCCATATGATTATAATCGTACATAATAACATCCCTGGCAACAATTCCTTGTACAAGTTGACTGATATTGAAATATGATGCCTCATCTGATGCAAAGGCAAGAATAAAAAGTCCCAGTAGTGATACAAGAAAATTGTAACTCAACAAACCGGATAGTATAAGCAGAAAAGCAATAATTCTACCCGTATGGCCAACAATGGCAGTAGCCCTGATATAATTGAATCTTAATCCAAACAAGGCCCTTAAAATCCTACCACCATCCAATGGAAAGGCGGGGATAAGGTTAATAATTGCTATAGCCAGGTTTACCACTCCAAGGCTATAGATAAAGTTGGATGAATCAATAATTCCACTGTAGGATCTTAGTTCATTTATAGAAAATGTCAAACCGGAAAACAAAATAAGTATTGAGCCCAATAAGGCACTCGTAAAAGGACCCGCCAAACTTATAGACAATTCCTGGCCTGGGTTTCCAGGTAACTTATCTATACTTGCTATACCTCCTACAGGATACAACTTGATCCATTTGGCGTCAATTCCATATTGTGCCGCAACCAGTGCGTGACCAACTTCATGTAGTAACAGGCTTGTTAAGATGGCAGCTAAAAAAAGCAGCGTCCAAAGTATTAGATCGGGGTGAATGCCAGAATATATATTCACGATAACAGCCCACCCTATTAAAAACAAAAAGGTAAAGTGAACAAGAATAGTCACTCCTTTAATTTCGAATAATTTGATGGAGCCTTTCATAAAATAGGCTTTAAGTGGAAAAAAAGCCCCGCCGCATAGGGGCGACAGGGCAGTTCTGTAGAGACCTAAGCCATACGGTAGATGGCTTTTTAATGAACAGCAATTTTCTTGGTTGCTGTCAGTTTTTTAGATTCTTCCTTTCTTGGAAGAGCCAGGACAAGGACACCGTTTTCGTATTTGGCATCGATGGCTTCCTGTTTTACATCCTCAGGAAGAGTGAAGCTGCGATTAAAAGATGTATAGTTATACTCCTTACGGGTAACCATTTCATCTTTTTCTTCTTTTCTTTCTTCTTTTTCTGAGCTAATGGTCAGCATATTGCCCTCTACATTGATCTTAAAATCTTCTTTCTTTAAACCGGGTGCTGCTAATGAAAGCTCATAATGGTCTTTTTTCTCAGTAATGTTAACGGCAGGAATGGTCATCATTTTATTGGCAAATTCGTTATTATCAAACCACTCGTTCCAGGGTCTAAAAAAGTCATCAAAAATAGAAGGTGTCATGCTCAATCTGGTTAAGGCTCTGCTTGACATACTATTAATTTTAAGGTTACTGAATGATTATTTACCTGTCAAATCTAGATGCATTCATCGCCCAATTCAAAGACGGTGGTCAGCGATTTTTATGAGAGTGGTCAGTGATTCCTGTTAACAGGAATTCATTGCAATGATTTGCCTTTTCTACTATTTTGTTTAAACCATTTCTCAGCCTCCACAGCATGGAAAATGAGTGCTGCTGCTGTTAAGCAAATGAATAATTCTTTTAAGGTAAGTGGCTGTGTTTTGAAGATAATATTTGCACCTGGTAAATAGATCACAACCATTTGCAAGATGAAGGTCATTACCAGTACCCAGGCGAGTATTTTATTAGAGAATAAACCTTTTTTATAAATAAATTCATTATCGCTCCTAATAGCAAACACATGTGCTAATTGCGAAAGAGACAATACAGTGAAGACCATTGTTTGCCAATGCAGGTTTTCCTCATGCAAGGCCCATGCCTGTATTCCCAGCGTGACGGAAGCCATTAATAAACCCACCCAGATAATATGCCTGGCAATCCCCTCAGCAAATAAACTTTCATTAGCTGGCCTGGGAGGCCTGTGCATAATATCTTTTTCTGCTTTTTCCGAAGAAAGTGCCAGACCGGGCAATCCATCTGTTACAAGGTTGATCCATAAAATGTGAATTGGCAAAAGCGGAATGGGCAAGCCCATTAATGGTGCAAGAAAAATGGTCCATATCTCGGCACCATTACAGGTCATTATATACTTCACGAATTTGCGTATATTGTCATAAATCCTTCTACCCTCTTTAACTGCTTTTACAATGGAGGCGAAATTATCATCCAGTAAGATCATATGAGCGGCCTCTTTGCTTACGTCCGTTCCTGTAATGCCCATTGCTATCCCAATATTCGCTCTCTTCAGTGAAGGAGCATCATTTACACCATCACCCGTCATCGCTACAAAATGCGAACGGTGTTGAAGTGCTTTTACAATGTTTAATTTCTGCTGTGGTGAAACTCTTGCGTACACTCCTACATTCTCAACCTTTTGCAAAAATTCCTCTTCGCTCATTCCAGACAATTCCTCCCCGGTCATAATAGTTTCTGTGCCACTTAAGAGCCCGATCTTTTGTGCTATGGCTGTAGCAGTCTCCTTATGATCTCCTGTAATAATAACAGGCCTGATGCCTGCATTATGGCATTCTTTGATCGCCCCTGGGATTTCCTTTCTTGGCGGATCAATTAACCCTACCATGCCTGCCATTATAAGATCCTTCTCAATAGAATTGTTTCCTTCAATATCTGGAATAGCATCCATAATACGAAATGCATAAGCCAACACACGTATGCCCCTTGCAGCCATTTCACTGCCTTCGGATAAATAAGAAGCATGATCTTGATTCCTCTCCAGCATTTCTGTAATGGATTCAACAGCGCCCTTAAAAATGACGAGATACTGCTTACCATAAGCATGGATCGTTGTCATGCATTTCCTTTCTGAATCAAAAGGAATTTCAGCTAACCTTGGAAACTGCAACTGAATGCTCCTATAGTCATCATCAGTATCCTTCTGATGGACATATTGCACTAAAGCCAACTCAGTTGGATCTCCTTTTAAATTACCATCTTGTACCTTTTTCACATCATGGTTTAAAGAAATGGCAACATCAAGCAAGGTCCAATTATGTTTTTCAAGATGAAGATTTGAATAGGGTTTAACTTCAACTACTGACATCATGTTCTGGGTGAGTGTTCCAGTTTTATCAGTGCAGATATAAGTAACAGAGCCTAATGTTTCGACAGCTGCCAGTTTCCTGATCAACACATTATTCCTTACCAGACGTTTGGCACCCCGTGATAGTGCGATAGTTATAAGTGCAGGCAATGCTTCAGGGATGGCGGCTACTGCCAATGAAATCGATACAAGTAACATTTTTACAGGGTCTTCTCCCCTCAGTAAACCAACAGCAAATAGTATGAAACAGATCAAAATGATCAGGTAGGAAAGTTTTTTACCAAAATCGGCCATCCGTGTCTGTAAAGGAGTAGCTGGCTCCTTTTCCTTTAACATCCTGGCGATATGGCCAATCTCTGTGTCCATGCCTGTTGCGACCACAACTCCCTTTCCCCTTCCATTGGCCACTTGCGTTCCCTTATAGGCCATGTTACACCGGTCACCTAAGGGGATGTCCTTTTCAACGATTGACTTGGTTATCTTATCCACAGGAACTGATTCTCCTGTAAGAGAGGACTCTATTATTCGCAGTGAGTGCGAATCCATTAAACGTAGATCGGCAGGTATGGTATTGCCTGCTTCCATTAATACAATATCGCCTGGGACTAAATTTTCAGACGGGATAATATCTGGCATCCCATCACGTAAAACTGTAGCATTCGACGCAGCCATTTTACGTAAAGCTTCCATTGCCTTTTCCGCCCTGTATTCCTGCAAAAAACCAACAAGAGCATTTAATAAAACTATGACTAGAATGATTATAGTATCGGCTTTATCCCCCATTATACCTGAAATAATAGCAGCAATAAGAAGAATGAGGATCATAAAATCTTTGAACTGGTTTAAAAGGAATACCCATGCAGGGGTTTTCTTTTTTTCTTCCAGCGTATTAAGACCATATTCCTCCAGTCTTTGCTCAGCTAATAAAGATGACAAGCCTTCCTTAGAAGAGTTATTAAGATTGAGAACTGTATCAATGTCTGTATTATGCCAGTTCATCTTTTATATTGAGCGCTTAATAGAGAGCCCATAACTATTCCTGGTAAATTTATAGCAAACCATTTCTAAAACTGAAAAGGAAGCTTTCCATGGTAGTATTGTGAACTGGAATAATGGAAGGCGATATCATATTCAGGATTCTCTTTTTAAGATAAAGTTTATTTGACTCTACCTCTTTCCGAAAGTCCTTTAAAATGAGATCCTCAGTACTTTCAGGATAAGGATAAAATTCTTTTCCCAGGAATTCCAGGGATATACATGCATCCTGGAACTCTCCTAAAATAACAGTAAAAGCTTCAACATCTTCCCTTTTCTCCAGGAAAAGAGGAAGCAGCGGAGTTATATAATGTTTAATAAGTTTCCAGTTATATAGTATATCCTTTAAGATCTTTCGCAACTCGTGCAGGTCATCGTCTTTAAAATGTTCTACAAGCAGTAAGTTTTGCAATAACGCTGACTGGTGGATAGCATATGCTTTAAGTTGTTTTTTATCCGGCTTTTTCATCCCTTTTCTGATGCGTATTGCTTCATTTCGTTTAACAAGTTTTTTTTGTTTGTACCTCCCTGCTTCCCTTTTCCATACCTGTTGTTCTGACCCAATAAAACCAACATAATTATAAGGCCATACATTGCTCCTGAAAGTAAACTGAACAATCCTTTCCTCCTGAAGTTGAAGATTTCGGATATTTCCCAAACAATTATAAAGACCCTTTACACGGGAGGGTACCTTGTTTATATTTCCTGTTTTATTGTAAAATAATAATCGCAACAAGGCCCGCAATTTCTTCACCCCCACCCTAAATTTATGCACCTCCTCCTTATCAAAATCTTTAATTGTACCCTTATAATTTTTATTTATTTTTTTTAAAGGGTTTCCCATTTAGCTCAATTGAATCTTGTTATAAAGAAACAGTTAACTTTTGCTCGGCTGCATTTATATTTTGAATTCCTTTCAGCAAGGCATCAGGATTAAAAGAGATACTATGGATACCTTTTCTTACAAGAAACTGTGCAAATTGTGGCATATCGCTTGGCGCCTGGCCACATAAACCTACTGTAACACCCATTTTTTTTGCCTTATCGATCATCATGCCTATCATCATTTTCACAGCCTCATCCTGTTCATCAAAAATATTACTTACCAGTTCAGAATCTCTGTCCACCCCAAGAGTTAATTGTGTAAGGTCATTTGATCCAATTGAAAACCCATCAAATAATTCAGCAAACTTTTCAGCTAGCAAAACATTACTTGGTATCTCTGCCATCATATATACTTGCAGGGTATGATCCCTGTTTCTATCCAGCCCATACTCCATTAATACATCAAGCACCTGGTGAGCTTCTCTTACAGTTCTGCAAAATGGGATCATCAATTTGATATTGGTCAGGCCCATTTCATTCCTTACTTCCCTAATTGCCTGGCACTCCAGTTGAAACCCCTCCTTATACAATGGGTGATAGTATCTCGAAGCGCCGCGAAATCCCAGCATAGGGTTTTCTTCATGAGGCTCAAATTCTTTGCCACCAATGAGGTTTGAATACTCATTGGTCTTAAAATCACTTAATCGTACAATGACATCTTTGGGATAGAAAGCTGCCGCTATAGTTGCAATTCCTTGTGCCAGTTTATCAACGAAGTATTTTTTCTTATCAGGATAAAAATGTGTCAGCTCTTCAATTTGAATTTTTGCCTTACCATCTTTCAATTTATTGAAATGAATCAATGCCATAGGATGTACCCTGATTGAATGATTGATGATAAACTCAAGCCGCATTAATCCTACTCCATCGTTGGGGTAAAAAGATAATTGAAAAGCCTGGTCAGGATCAGCCACTATCAACATAGGTTTGCTTATCTCAGGTTTTTTAATGGTGGAGAAATCCGTTTCTTTTACCCTATATCCTATCTTCCCCTTATAGATATAGCCTATTTTACCTTCGCAGCAGGATACTGTAATTTCGTCTCCATCCCTGATTGTTCCGGTAGCATTACCACAACCAACAATTGCAGGCACACCCAACTCCCTGGCTACAATAGAGGCATGACTGGTTCTTCCACCTTTGTTAGTTACAATCGCTGCACATTTTTGTAAAAGAGGGTCCCAGTCAGGGCTCGTCACATCTGTGACCACTATATCTCCCTTACTTATCTTATCTCCTTCTTTTGGTGATTGAACCAATCGGGCGATACCTGTAGCTATTTTACTTCCTATTGCATTGCCGCTGCACAAAACGTCACTTTTATACAATAACTGGTATTCAGTTGAAAGCATGGGATTTCTTGAAGAATGTACTGTTTCCGGCCTTGCCTGAATGATAAACAATTCACCTGTCAAACCATCCTTTGCCCATTCAATATCCATTGGCTTTTGATAATGGTCTTCTATAACCATGGCCCATTTGGCCAACATTGAAATTTCAAAGTCAGTAAGCACAAATTGATTTCGCTTGTCAACTGGTGTTTCCGTATTGACAGTGGCTGACCTGGATCTATCATCATATACCATGGTCAGTTCTTTTGCACCTAGCTTTTTCTGTATGATGCCATTTTTCCCATCTCTCAAGGTAGGTTTGAAAATATAGAATTCGTCAGGTGTTATGGTTCCCTGTACCAGGTTTTCTCCTAAGCCCCAAACACCGCTTATATGAATAACATCCCGAAAACCAGATTCAGGGTCCAATGTAAATGCCACACCTGAACAGGCCTTGTCGGCCCGGACCATTCTTTGAACACCCACAGATAAAGAGATTTTTTCATGAGCGAACCCTCTATCTTCCCTGTATTTTATAGCTCTGTCAGTGTAGAGTGACGCAAAACATTTCTTAATGGCTTCCAGCAATGGTGCATTCCCCTGCACATTTAAATACGATTCATGCTGACCGGCAAAACTGGCCCCAGGAAGATCTTCTGCAGTAGCACTACTACGAACTGCCACTACCGTCCCTTCCCCCAGTATTCCATACGCCTTAATTATTTCTTCACTTATTTCACTGGACAATTCTCCACCAAGAATCATTTCCCTTGCCTTTGCACCTGTTTCTTTAAGATTGGAAAAGGAAATTCGGTCAAGATGTTTCATCAATTCCTCTAACTGTGCTGTTAAATGATTTTGTTCCAGGAATGTTTCAAAAGCAAATGCCGTAGTAGCAAAACCGTCAGGTACTTTGATACCACCTAATGAAAGCTTGTTAAACATCTCACCAAGAGATGCGTTTTTTCCACCCACTATTGGAACATCACTGATACCTATCCCGGAAAAACTTTTTACATACGATTTCATATGACATTAATTTATCTGAGTTAAAAAAGATTCCGCCAGCCAGGCTGGCGGGCATAGAACTATTGGATTACCCTTCCACAATTGCGTAATCCATTTGGATTTGATCCTGCATTTATATAGAATTTATACGAGTTGCCAGGGCCTCACCAGGATGCGATGGAACCCATTTACTCCCTTCCATACGGTATATTCGCGCATTCAAGCCATACATCTCCCAAAGCTCATCTTCCACTTCTCCTGTTTTGAACCATGATTTGATCGTTAAAATGCCAGGTTCATGTTTCTTCCGTATAGATTCTAGCTGTGCACTGGCTGGTAATGGAAATAGCAAATGAATATTCTTTACAGCCCGGTACTTGCGATCATAGAACTCAAGTTTTAAATAGGGAAAACTTTCATTAAAATTCTCCTGCAGATCACCTATTGTTTTATTATCATCAATTTCCAATAACACATGCTATTATTTATTGTGAGCAATAAAAAGGGGGAGCTTTAAATGATTCATTAATACATCTGCCATACTTTGCCTGAACAACCTTGACATCCGGCTTCTACGATAGGCACCCAATACTATAAGTGATTCTCTCTTTTGATGTGCCAGGTAGCTGACAATCTTATCCTCAATAAATCCCTTAATTACTACATACGCTGCTTTGGGGTAGTGGCGCTTCATAAATTCCTTCATCAGTTTATTCTCTGGCAGGTGAAGTGATTCATCCTCGCCTTTGGCGCACAGAAACTCGATATCGAAATTTTTAAATCCCGGCATCAGGTAACTGAACATCTTCACTGCATGAACGGATGATGGCTCCCCATCATACAGGAATACAATATTTTCCACAGGCTTATAACTGGATGGTACTACAAGCACGGGACACTGTACATCTGTCAGGAGATCCCGCATAAAACGTGTAGGGGGAATTTCTTCGAATCTTGTCAATGTTTCCTTACTGTCCACAACCAGCAGGTCTGCGTAAATTGATTCATGAAGAAGGTCTTGCAAAGCCACATTCTTATCCCTGTGTATGGAAAAGTTCACTCCCGCCTCCTGACAATCCCTGGAAAAATTGTCAACGGCCTGGTCCCTGGCATCTCTGTCTTTTTGATTTAATTCTTCCAGGTGGTCATCAAATGAGCCAGCATATTTTGTAAGTTCAGCAACACTGTAACTATGACGGGTAACATCATCCAAAAAAACACCCACCAGGTGTGCTTCCATATGCTTCGCCATAAAAATGGAATAGTCTTTTGTACTTTCCGAAAAACTCAATCCATCAAAAGCGGCAATTATCTTTTTCATAAAATAAGTTTAAAGGTGTGTAATGAAAAGTGGAAGATCTACCATGCGTATTAGCATTTCAGCAGTACTTTTTCTAAATAAATTTGACAGCGAACCCCGCCCATAGGCGCCCATGACAATGATTTTACCAGTTTGCTTGAAAAAATATTTAAATAGCTCTTCCTCTGCATTTCCTTTCAGATCTTTTGTATGCACTGAACAAAAATGACAACGAAGGAGGTACATTAACTTCCTGCGTGACTCATTGAATTCCTCTGCATTTTTATGGTCCACTTCCAAAATGGTAATTTTCCTATGGCTATAAAAAGGAAACAGGTAGATAAATTGTTTGATAGCATACACAGAAGATGCTGTTCCATCATAACAACATACTATTTCTTCAACTTCATCAAATTCATCAGGGGTAAGTAATACAGGGCATTCTGCATGAAGAAGGATTTCTTTGGTAAAATGCGATGGCACATCTTCTTCTCTATCCTGAAAATTTATTGCAGGATCGATTATTAGCAAATCAGAAAAACGACTTTCAAAAATTATTTCCTGTATAGGCTCTCCTTTATCCTCGTAAATTTCATAAATCACATTTCCTTTTTCGCACTGTTCTTTAAATATGCGTATGCTTAAATCGGTATCCAGAACCAGGTCTGGCTCTTTTAAGGCATTTCCAAAACCGTTTACAGTGTGTTCATCATAAATTGCCTGCAACGACGATGGGATATATTCGAAGTATACATTTTCAACAAATACTCCTGTTAGTTTTGAGCCTGCATCCCTGGCTATACCGCAGGCAAAACTGATGGCTTTTACATTTGGCTTGTGGGCATTAATGACAAGTAAGATCTTTTCCATAAAAACCCATTTATCCAAATCTAATAACCCAACACTATTCATTCATATGACCCCCATTACAAGCTTTTGTGACAGCCGTCATTGAAAGCTTAGTTCAATAATTACTTCAATAAAATGTTCATGTATTGGAGTACTTAATAGTTTATAAACTCATCTTTTATTGATGAGTATATAAACAGTTAAAGAATTAGAAACTGATTGAACATTGTTTGTATAAAAAAAATAGAGACTGCATTGCTGTAATTATGCCCTAACCTGAGACTTATTTATAATATGTGCCCATATTTTGCAGCTCTCTATAAATAGGCAAACAACTGGTTTTTGGCAGTTCCATACCTTAACATGGCTGTAAACCATTAACACCTTCACTCTTCTTATCTTTGCCGCCCGGTTATCCCTATTGGGATATCTTTCAAATAAATATGAGCAGGAAAGGAAAAGTATTGGTAGCAATGAGCGGCGGTATTGACAGTACTGTCACGGCATTAATGCTTCATAATGAAGGATATGAGGTTGTAGGCATTACCATGAAAACCTGGGATTATGCGGCAAGCGGTGGTTCAAAAAAAGAAACAGGCTGCTGTAACCTTGATAGTTTTAATGATGCGAGAATGGCCGCAGTACAGCATGGTTTCCCCCATTATATCCTGGATATCAGGGCTGAATTTGGAAGCTTCGTAGTGGAAAATTTTGTAGACGAATACCTTGCAGGACGTACTCCAAATCCTTGTGTGCTTTGTAATACCCATATTAAATGGAGAGCGCTTTTGAAACGTGCTGATGCCCTGGGATGTGATTTTATTGCTACCGGTCACTATGCTTCAGTATACAAGCATGAAAATGGAAGATATGTAGTGACCAAAGGAGTTGATGAAACCAAAGACCAGAGCTATGTGCTTTGGGGCTTGCAGCAAGACCTTTTAAGCAGGACCCTGTTGCCCTTGGGCGGATATAGAAAAACCCAGATCAGGCAAATGGCTCATGATTACGGTTATCCCGAATTGGCCAAAAAAAGCGAGAGCTACGAGATCTGTTTTGTACCAGATAATGATTACCGGGGGTTTTTAAAACGTAAAGTTGACGGCTTAGAAGAACGGGTTAATGGAGGGCACTTCGTGGATAAAGAAGGAAATATCCTGGGTCAGCATAAAGGTTACCCATTTTATACCATTGGTCAACGCAAAGGACTGGATATAGCCTTTGGCAAGCCCGTTTATGTGACAGCTATTGACCCGGATACAAATACAGTTATTTTGGGTGATGAAGAAGAACTGGAAAAAGAACACATGAGAGTAACTGGTATCAACTGGATAAAATATCCTGGACTGGATGCTGAAAAAGAAGTTATAACAAAAATTCGTTATAAAGATAAAGGAAGCTTTTCTACTATCATTCCGTCAGAACAGGGTGTATCTGTTCGCTTTTTTGAGAAAGCAAAAGGTATAGCTCCCGGCCAAAGTGCTGTTTTTTATGAAGGCAATGATGTTATTGGAGGAGGAATTATTCAGCGTGAATCTATAATTAAGTAACAAGAGTTAGTTAGCTCCTGGCATGTTTACCCCTTAGGTTTCGGGGGATTGAGCTTGCCAACTCCATTGTTTTTAATTAGCTTTAGCCCGTATCAATATACTGGCCAGTAGCCGGTAAGCTTATGAATCCATAATACTTATGAGAGCAATTCTTACACACTGCTTAAGTGCTGCCTTTATCATACTTGCAATAGTTAGCTGCAAAAAAGAAACTGAAGTCCCTGATGGCCATGATTATGAAGCAGCCCGCCTGGCTGAGATACTCCCTTTGCAAGTGGGCAAAACCATTACGTACCAAACAGACTCTCTGGTATTTACCAATTTTAACCGCAATGAGGAAATCCATTCATATATAGAAAAGGATACTATTGACAACCAGTTTTTGGATGCTATGGGCCGCACCAGTTATCGTGTCACACGGTTTATGCAAGACATGAATGCTTTAAGACCATGGTTTAGCAGCGGCACCTATTTTATTACCCCTACTTCATCCACAGTAGAGGTTATCGAAAATAACCTTCGTTTCGTAAAACTGGCAGTTCCATTACGGCAGGGAACTACCTGGAATGGCAACCTGTATTTGCCAGATGAGCCCTATAGCACAATGTATAATTTCAGCAATGACAACAGGATGGATATCTGGGCTTATACCTATTCTAAACTGAATGATGAATTTTCCTATAACTCTACCAAACTGAATGATATCGTTACTGTGACCGGGATAGATTATGCAAACCTTGCAGATACTATTACGGTTTCGGGCAACGCTGCTAATGTTTCCAGTAAAACAACTGTTTATTTACGGGGTACTGCTTCCGATACTATTCGCATTACTGCTGGAACGCCTGTTCCTAATGCTTCCATTTTGGCACTCTACAACAGGACGAACCAGCCACTTTCATTGAACGGTATAGCTGTTCCGGCTGGCCAGGGCAGAACTTATGAATTTGTAAATGGCAACTGGACTTTCGGTACAAAAGATAATAATGGCAACAGAATTGATGTATTAAATCCTGAATTGCCTTTTGGGTCAAGGTCTTTAATGGTTGATAAATATGCAAAAGGCATTGGTCTTGTTTACCAGGAATACGTATTATGGGAATATCAATACAAGATCTCCAATGGCAATGACGACGGCACTAAAACAGGCTTTGGTGTAAAGAGAAGAATGATCAATCACAATTGATATGAAAAAATTTGCCCTGTGTTTATTGATAGCCATTTCAATAACTCAATTTATAAAGGCACAATCTACCCGGTATGTAATTCAGTTTACAGATAAAGACAACAATTCTTTCTCCCTAAGCAATCCTTCAGCTTTTTTATCCGAACGGGCATTAGCAAGAAGATCAAAATATGCTATTGAAATTGATAGTTCAGACTTGCCTGTTACAAAGAAATATATAGATAGTGTACGCCTGGCAGGAGCTGTAACCATTCTAAATGCTTCGAAATGGCTAAATTCTGTTAGCATACAGACAACTGATGCTACGGCTTTAGCAAAGATCAATAGCTTTCCCTTTGTTAAAAGTTCGAAAGCAGTTGGTGCACGACTTTCCCAGAAACGGATCAAATCTGATAGCACCCGGGCAAATGAAACTTCCATATCAAATAGGGAAAATGGCATTTCAGCCGACCATTTTGATTATGGCGCATCCCTGGCTCAGGTACATATTCATAATGGTGAGTTTCTCCATAACATAGGTTTGCATGGTGAAAATATGGTCATAGGAATGCTTGATGCAGGCTATATGAATTACCTGACCGTTAAAGCATTTGACAGTGCGCGTGCAAATGGGCAAATATTAGGCACCTGGGACTTTGTAGCCAGGGAAGAAAGCGTAAATGAAGATAACCAGCATGGCATGGAAAGCCTGTCTACAATCGCTGCTAATATCCCGGGGCAATTTGTAGGTACAGCCCCTAAGGCCTCATTTTACCTGTTCAGAAGTGAAGATGCCGGATCAGAAAATCCTATTGAAGAACACAATTGGGTATGTGCTGCAGAAAGAGTTGACAGTGCAGGTGGCGATATGATCTCTTCTTCGCTTGGATACTCCCAATTTGACAATCCGGCTTTTGATCATACTTATGCTGACATGAATGGCAATATAACCATGGCGGCCATCGGGGCGGACATGGCGGCTAAAAAAGGAATACTTGTTGTCAATTCAGCAGGAAATGAAGGAGCCGGCAGTTGGGGAAAAATCATTACTCCAGCCGATGGAGATAGTGTAATGGCAGTGGGTGCTGTAAATGCATCAGGTGTGCCCGCAGGCTTTACCAGCCGGGGTCCATCCTCAGATGGACAAGTGAAACCAGATGTTGCCTCTGTTGGTGTGGCAACAGTAATTCAATTACCAAATAATACAATAGGCACTGGAAATGGAACGTCTTTTGCCTGCCCGAATATGGCCGGGTTAACAGCCTGTATATGGCAGGGGTTTCCTGAATTTAATAATTACCAGATCATTGATGCCTTGCGTCGCTCAGGAAGCAGGGCTTCTAACCCTAATGACACAATTGGATATGGTATTCCCGATGTCAGAAAAGCAACCTTAATTCTTTTGGATGAACTAGCCACTTCTTCAATACAGTTAAATGGATGCAAGGCAAGAATAAACTGGACCAGTAAGGATATGGGTTCCATGAAATATGATATTGAAAGAAAAACTTCCGGCCAAAACGATTTTATAAAAGTAGGAGAACTAAGAGCAACTGGTGCCTCATTCAGCAAGCAAACCAGGGAATTTGAGGATGACCTTTCAGATGTTCCAGCAGGTTCAGTTACTTACCGGATCAGGCAAATTGTAGATAGTACTTCAACAGGACTAGTTGGCGGATATATTGACACAACCAGTATTGATGTACCTGGCAATTGTTTTACAGGTTTGAATGCATTTACAATTGCTCCTAATCCAACCAAAGGACCGCTTACCATCAAGCTAACAACATCCACCGCATCTCAAAATATTACTATAAGAATTTTCAATTCTTTAGGTCAGATGGTAATTGAAAGGCACACTTCAAAACCCGCAGGTCTGTCAATTATTGAAATCCCCGTTTTTCATTTGGCTGCCGGAAAATATTTTGTTAGCCTGTATGAATCCAATACAAGAATAGTCACCCGGCAACTGGTTAGATTATAGCGTAAACAATGCAGCAAATAAAGTATCAGCTCTTTTATCATAACCAATAAAATACTGGTAAGAAATAAGCTGTAATGAAGAATGAGCTAAAATAAAATTTACAACATCTTCATTTTCCTTTTTAAATACAGAACATGTTATGTATAAAAAGAATCCGCCCTTTTTTACAGAGCTGATCGCATTTAATGCGATGTTTTGTTGCAATTGGGTGTAATATTCGATTTTTTCGCTTTTGAAAAAGCATAATTGCTCTGGAGTACGCCCCCATGTTCCTGAACCACTGCATGGGGCGTCGCAAATCACTAAATCAAACTCCTTTTTGTAAGAAAAGGAAGGATTGGAAAGATCAGCTATAAAAGCATTGTAATTATTTATTCCAGCCTGCTGAAAGCGTTGGCGTAAATTCCTAATTATTGATTCCCTTATATCGGAAACTGTTAACTGAATTCCTGGAAACTTATCTGATACTAATATTGATTTGCCACCACTGGCTGCGCAGCAATCCCATGCATTAAGAGGTTGATTATCCTTAATATGCTGTAACAAAACATCAAGCACTTTTTGTGAGTTGAGGTCCTGGATAACCGCTTCTTCATTTAATTTTATAATACTGTCAACCTTCGCACTATTGGTCATGGAAAAACAACTGTCACCTAAATTTTCAAAATCAATATGTGCAGCTTGTAGCTTTTGACTAACAATGTTCAACTTGCCAGGTCTAACCCTTATAAATAACAAAGGCTGTTGTAACAGGGAAATCTCGTAGAAATCCCTATCTATCTTATCGCTTAATTCCTGATGAAGAGGAAATAGTTTTGACAATTCTTCAGTCGACTCCAGAAAAGAAAATTTTTGTACTACTGTTAAACTGATATTTTCATTCCATAACGGTTTTAATTCCTGGAGTATATCACTGTAATTGGTGGAACTCAAAAAAATACCAAGTAATAGTCTTTCTTCAACAGGCTGCCGTGTAAATGCATTTCCCAACCTGAATAATCCATAACAAAGCTGGCTAATGATCTTCCTGTCCCTGGATCCATACTTTTTATGCTGCGCAAAATGCTTCTTAATAAAAGAAGCAAATGGTTCCTTTCCATCATACCGGGATACCAGTTCCTTCGAAGCATTTAACCAGGAATAAAATCTGCTCATTGTCGGTAGCTATGAAGGTTCAATGTTAAATCTTTTTGTTTTATCACATTGATATTACTTATGAATATCCATTAAGGCAACCAACATGTTTTTAAATAATAATGGCTGCCCTGGCAGCCATTATTGATCTATTCAGTATGAACTTTATTACTGGTAAAAGAAAGTATAATTTGTAACCTGTGTTCCCTGGTTAGGACTAACAGAAGTTACTTTACCTGTTGCAGGTTTTCCATTTGCACCGACAACAAAAGCAGACGTAATAGATAGGCTGTTAGATGGATCTGTAAGATCATCCATCTGCATTTTTGTTACCTCATTATTGACCTTGTTTGGCATTCCGCCTAATAAAAAGTTTTGTGCGGCATTATTAGTGGCCCACAAGTAATTAACAGAATTGCCATAAGTAAAAGTTTCTTTTGCAATTGGCGATAAACTGCCTCCTGTTGGTGAAAGCGTCGCAGCTATGTCTAATATCGTTACCCTGCCAGAAACATCATACGTAAAAGTATAACTTGATGATTGTATAGGAGCACCAAATAAGGGAGATGAAAGGTAATGAACAGCGCTTAGCATTTTTCCTGAAGAATACTTATACACCGCACTATCCAATGTAGAAAAACCCATCATACTAATATTATTCACACTATAATCATACTCCAACGTAGTGGCATCAGGATAATGAATAAGGTTCACTGCGGTATCCGAGGCCATACCATCCTGGTCTACCTTCTGCAATATCCGGGTAATACGACCGGATGCATCCCTTATATATTTTGTAAAGTTGTGAATTTTCATTCCTCCTGAAGATTCATCCATTACTGATGTTTCCAGGCGCTTCTGGCCATCATAACTATATAAGGTTGTAAGTGTTTCTGCACCGGTAACAGCGATCGTTTTAACAAGAAGATCACCTGAGGTTCCTGGAACAACACCTCCCCCGTTATTATTTCCAGGATCAGTTATATCATCAAAATTCACTTCTTTTTGACAGGAAAAAAATATAAGAGCCATAAATGGCAAAGCAGTTAGTAGTTTTTTCATTGAGCAGATTTCCAGGGTAAAATATTACAATTCCAGTAAAGTTCTTACAGGGTCTTTTCCAAATAATAATAATTCAGGATTTTCCAATAATTCTTTTACACGAACAAGGAAAGAAACAGATTCACGACCGTCAATGATGCGGTGATCGTAACTTAAAGCCAGGTACATCATGGGCCTGATAACAATTTGCTTATCAACAACCACTGCTCTTTCTTCAATTTTATGCATTCCCAGTATGGCAGATTGGGGAATATTAATTATAGGCGTAGACATAAGCGAACCGAATACACCACCATTGGTAATAGTAAAGGTACCTCCCTGCATTTCCTCCATGCTCAATTTGTTATCGCGCGCTTTCGTTGCCAGTTCAACAACTTTCTTTTCAATCTCAGCCATGCTAAGGCTTTCAGCATTTCTTATAACTGGCACTACAAGGCCCTTAGGAGCCGAAACAGCTATGGAAATATCACAGTATTGATGATAGACCAAAGAATCCCCATCTATATAGGCATTTACCGCAGGCCATTCCTGCAAGGCATAGCAAACCGCTTTTGTAAAAAAACTCATAAACCCAAGGCCCACTCCATGTAATTCTTTGAATTTGTCTTTGTACTGAGTACGAATGGCCATTACCCTGCTCATGTCCACTTCATTGAAAGTAGTTAGCATGGCAGTTGTATTCTTGGCTTCCACTAACCTCCGGCTAACTGTTTTACGGAGATTACTCATTTTTTCCTTCTTCTCCTCCCTGCCGAATGCCTGTATGCCAGGTTTTCTGCCAGGGTGTTCTAAAGCGCTTAAAACATCATCCTTTAATATTTTACCATTGTAGCCGCTCGGTTGAATGCTTTTGGGATCTACTTTTTTATCTGCGATAATTGCAGAAGCTACTGGTGTTGCCTTTACATCTGCTGGCGCAATAACAGATGGATGGGAATGAGATGCCGCATCTTCCTTTTTGGGTTGTTCTGCCGGAGCTGCTTTGGCCTCGGCTGTGGGCGCAAGGTTTGTTTCAGCAACAGGTTTTACAGTTTCTGTCTTAGCTGCAGCATCATCTATCTGCGCCAAAACATCGCCAATATTTAAAGTGTCACCTTCCTTACCAACAGTTTTCAAAACACCAGCTTTTTCAGCATTAACCTCGAAGGTTGCCTTCTCACTTTCCAGTTCAGCTATCACTTCATCCCGCTCTACATAATCACCATCGTTTTTCAACCACTTGACCAGGGTGACTTCATTAATAGACTCTCCTACTGTTGGTACTTTAATATCGATCATGGTTTCCTATTTCAGATGTTTCTTTATAATTCCTTTATTGATGTCTTACTTGTTAATTAAACAGGCTGACAAATCTATTAAACTTCTTATTTATTGTTGCCTAAGCTTCTATTACACATTTAAACATGGTAAATACATGAGATCAGCCTAAGTTTCAAATAGCAAATGCCGTTTCCACTATTTCCGCTTGTTCCTGGGCATGTACTTTACTGTATCCGCTGGCCGTGGAAGCACTTGGCTGACGGCTGATGATACCAAAATTTATGGTCTTCAGGTTCATCTGGAGGAATGATGCAGCACCCATATTTAAGGGCTCTTCCTGTACCCAGAACCATGTAGCCTTGTTGTACTTCTTATATAAAGATTCCAATTGAACAAATGGTAATGGATAGATCTGTTCAAGGCGCACGATAGCAATATCAGTCTTGCCTTCTTTTACCTGTTTTTCGGCAAGATCATAATATATTTTACCTGAACAGAATAGTACCTTTTTTACAAGGCTGGCATCTTTGACAGTATGATCATCAATCACTTCCTTAAATCCACCACTGGTAAATTCAGAGGCTGTGGAATAAGTGCCCGCATGACGAAGGTTTGCCTTGGGAGAGAAATTGATCAAAGGCTTACGGAATGGCCAGGCCAATTGTCGACGTAATGCATGAAACAGGTTGGCAGAAGTAGTAATATTGGTAACTACCATATTCAACTCGGCGCATGATTGCAAAAATCGTTCAAGCCGGGCACTGCTATGTTCCGGGCCCTGGCCTTCGTAACCATGAGGAAGCAACAACACAACACCATCCATACGCTGCCATTTGGTCTCAGCAGATGATATGAACTGGTCTATAATAATTTGAGCTCCATTGGCAAAATCCCCAAACTGCGCTTCCCACAGCACCAAAGAATCGGGACTAGCCAGGGCATAGCCATATTCAAAACCCAGTACCGCATATTCACTTAATAATGAATTATAAATCCGAAACTCACCTTGCTTTTCCTGGAAGCTATTTAAACGGTTATGCTCCTTGTTAGTTGTTTCATCATAGATCACTGCATGGCGATGAGAAAATGTACCTCTTTTAACATCCTGCCCGCTCATGCGTACATCCTTGCCTTCAATCAACAAACTGCCATAGGCAAGTAGTTCTCCGGTAGCCCAATCAACTTTTTGCTCGGCATTATAAAGTTTTATTTTGTCCTGCAGGATCTTTTCCACCTTTCTCAGAGGTTTAAATCCTTCAGGCCATTTCATCAATCCGTCAAAAAGCCGTTTAAAATCCGCTTCACTTATGGCGGTTACGGGAGACTGGTCAAAGTCCTGGGCGTTGGCCTTGCGCAAACTTTTCCAGGCCAGCTCTGGTTGCTGGTAATTATAGGGAAGGGGGTTTTGCTTTACTTCATCCAAACGTTCCTGCAGGTCGCCCCAGAATTTCTTTTCCATTTCTTTTGCCAGCGATTGAGCATCTGCTTCACCATTCTTTAATAAATACTGAACGTATTCTTCACGGGGATTGGCATGTTTATCTATCAAGGCATACAACTGAGGCTGGGTGAATTTGGGATCATCACCTTCATTATGTCCATGGCGGCGATAGCAAACCATGTCAATAAAAATATCTGCATTAAACTCCTGCCTGTAGCGGGTGGCTATTTCAACACATTTGACCACCGCTTCAGGATCATCACCATTTACATGGAATACTGGCGCCTGGATAGATGCAGCTACTGAAGTACTGTAATCCGAGCTCCTGGCATCGTCGAAATCAGTGGTAAATCCTATCTGGTTATTAATAACGAAATGAATAGTTCCTCCTGTATAATAACCTTTCAGATTACTCATTTGCAGGATTTCGTAAACGATTCCCTGGCCAGCCACTGAGGCATCACCATGGATCAATATAGGAAGCACTGAATCGAATTCTGATTTATACAATACATCTGCTTTCGCCCTTGAATACCCCAACACAACGGGGTTAACGGCTTCAAGGTGAGATGGATTGGGGGTCAACTTTAAATGCATCTTTTTGCCATTAGTTGTTTCCACTTCACTACTAAAGCCAAGATGATATTTAACGTCACCACTACCCATGGTCTGATCAGGTATTGCTGTTCCTTCAAACTCGCTGAATATCTGCTCGTAAGTTTTACCTAATATATTCGCCAACACATTCAGCCTTCCCCGATGGGCCATACCGATTACAGCCTCCTGTACCCCATTTTCTGACGCTACATTGAGTATTGCATCAAGTGCGGCAATAGTGGTCTCTCCTCCTTCAAGCGAAAAACGTTTCTGCCCCACATATTTTGTATGGAGGAATTTTTCGAAAATAACGCCTTCATTCAGCTTATCCAGGATTCGCTTTTTCTGGTCTAAAGGCACTTGCTTCTGCAAGGTTGTTTCAATTTCATTTTGCAGCCATTCAATTCGTTCCTGGTTGACCACATATTGGTATTCAACCCCTATATGGCTACAATAGATCTGTTGAAGGCGGTCAAGGATCTGTTGCAGTGATCCGCCAGGAAGCCCAATGAACTGGCCGGCAACAAAATTTTGTTGCAGATCTGCTTCAGTTAATCCAAAATACTTTAGGTCCAGGTTAGCCCCCCTATCCTTTCGCTCACGTATAGGATTGGTACGGGCCACGAGGTGTGCTTTTTTCCTGTAAGACTGTATCAGGTTATAAACTGAAAATTCTTTAACTAACTTCCCGGCATCTACAGCCTTTTCTTCCTTCGGAGCAGTAACTGCCTGGCCATTGATAGTATTGGAAAGGGCGAAATCAAAACCTTCAAAGAATTTGCGGTATTCCGGGTCTACGCTTTCAGGGTTTTGAATAAAATCATTATAAAGGCTTTCAATATAAGCCGGGTGAGAATGAGTGATGTACGAAAAGTCCTTCATGAAAGGAAATTTGAATTTGGGTAGGCAAATATCGCTTAAAAAAAGATGTCAGCCCAAACAGTAAGTTTAGTAACATCCATGATTGAAAAGATCAAAATGCAGTTAATGAACCTTGTAAACAAATAGCTGGTTTGATTTACTGAATGAAATGATGCCGATGAGCTTAGTTGTTGCATCCGGATAAATCATTCATTAATTTATTACCTTATGTTTTATTTCACATATAAATCATCTTTGTTTGTGGTTTTAAATAAGAATCCAAATTTTCCTGGTCTGGAATACGCCCAAAAGCGAAAATTTCCCTTAAGGATTCTTAAAACGCCTTAAAACCTTAAATTTTTTCACAGCTACTTTCCAATTTTGATTAATTTACCCTACTTTTGCCGTCCGAAATTAAAAGAACATGGCTAATCATAAGGCAACAAAGAAAGATATGCGTCAGGCTGCTAAGCGCCGCGAAAGAAATAAATATTACGGAAAAACCACCCGTAATGCCATTCGCGACCTTAGAACAATAACTGAAAAAGCTGCCGCAGGTGAAAAAACGCCTGAAGTTATATCAATGATTGATAAACTGGCAAAACGTGGAGTGATCCATAAAAACAAAGCCAGCAATTTGAAAAGCAAATTGTCCAGAAGAGTGAATGTATTAGCGTAAGCTTACTTTCATTGTGATTATATTACGTCCTGCACATTGCGGGACTTTTTTTATGCCCTCTCTGCAACATGGTTAGCTGTCTGGGTATCAACTACTATCTTAGCATCATGCGAAAGTTGATCCTTATACTCTTATTGAATCTACCCCTTATTGTATTTAGCCAAAAGATCTTAACACAATTTGAACGTTCCAATGGCACAGAAACCCCCACCTATAATGATATTATTAAATGGTGGACATCCTTGGATGCCATGTCTCCTCTCGTTAAAATGCAGGAAATGGGACCTGCCGATGCTGGTTACCCATTACACCTGGTAATGGTTTCGGCAGATAAAGATTTTAGTATAGGTTCTATAAAGGCGAAAAAGAAGAGTATCATATTTGTCAATAATGGCATTCATCCGGGCGAACCGGATGGAATTGATGCCAGTATGTTATTGGTAAGAGATATTGCGGAGAACCGATACAAATTGCCAGGAAATGTTGTCCTGGCTATTATCCCGGTATATAATATAGGAGGCTGCCTAAACAGGAGTGCTGATTACAGGGTTGACCAGAATGGCCCGGTGGAATTTGGATTCAGGGGTAACTCTCAAAACCTGGATCTTAACCGTGATTTTATAAAGTGTGACTCAAAGGAGGCCCTTACTTTCACAAAAATCTTCCATTATCTCGACCCGGAGGTCTTTGTTGACAACCATGTAAGTAACGGCGCAGACTACCAGCATATTATGACACTCCTTACCTCCCAGCATAATAAATTAGGTGGGGTAATGGGAGATTACATGAACAAACAATTTGAACCAGCTCTGTATACTTTAATGAAGGGTAAAGGTTATGACCTGGTGCCCTATGTCAATCATTTTAGCGAAACACCCGAAAAGGGATGGAGTGAATTTTGGGACAGTCCCCGTTATAGCAGTGGGTATACCAGCCTGTGGAACACCTTTAGCTTTACACCTGAGACCCATATGCTTAAACCCTATAAGCAAAGAGTAGAAGCCACCAGGGCTTTGATAGAAAGCTTTATAGAATTCACTTCGAAGAATAATACAAAGATCATTGGGCTGAGAGAACAGTCTAAAAAAACTATTAGCCTCCAGGATAGCTTTCCCCTGGCATGGAAACTGGATAAATCAAGATCAGTTGCCATAAATTTCAAGGGGTTTGAAGCAGGCCACAAACCAAGTGGTGTTTCAGGTTTACCCAGGCTTTACTATGACCGCAATAAGCCTTTTGAATCTAAAATTCCATTTTACAATGAATACGTTGATACACTGGATGTAGCAAAACCTGAGGCCTATATTATTCCACAGGGATGGTGGAGAGTAATAGAAAGACTCCAGGCCAATAAAGTGCAAGTCAGAAAGCTTTCGAGAGATACTACATTATTGGTTCAGTGGTATAAAATAGAGGGTTACCAGGCCAGCCCAAGGCCTTATGAAGGTCATCATCCAAATACTAACGTAAAGATCTCGACCAACACGAAAAAAATGAACTTCCGCAAAGGAGACTATTATGTATCAATGAATCAACAAGCCAATCGCTTTTTAATTGAAACATTGGAACCACAGGCCGAGGATAGTTATTTCACCTGGAACTTCTTTGATCCAATACTTGGACAGAAAGAAGGCTATTCTGATTATCATTTCGAAGATGTGGCTGCAGAATACCTTGAGAAACATCCGGAAATGAGGTCGCGTTTGGACGAAAGAAAAAAAACTGATTCTGCCTTTGCCAAAAATGGTGGCGCTCAATTGAACTTTGTGTTCCAGAATTCACCCTATTTTGAACCTGCATTCCTGCAATACCCGGTGTACAGGGTTCCAAAACAATAAGATGAAAAGCCTCTTTCTTTTTTTGATCTGCTTACCCTTAGTCTGCCTTTCACAAAAAAGGGATACGGTTTATAAATACCTGGATGCGAATCTCCAGCCAACGGATGAAAAAAATGGAATGTACTTTGGTGTAGCCATCAAACAAAACGGGTATTGGTTGTTGTATGCCATTTATCCGGATACCACACCTGTAATCAAAGCTACATTCCAGGACAAACAGTTGAAGATTAAAAATGGTCCCTATACCATATACTATCCAAAGCACATAATGGCGAGCACTGGTTTTTATACTAACAATAAGATGAATGGCGTATGGCAGACCTGGCATCCTAATGGTAATAAAAAAGATTCCGGACTTGTTATAAATAATCAATTGGTCAACCTCTGGAAAGAATGGTTCCCCAATGGCCAGATTAAAAAAGAGTGCAGTTATTCCGATATACAAACAGCAACCAATTCCGCATTTTTGGACATGCCATGGACAGGTCCAAAGAAAGGCTTGTATACCACATGGTACGAAAATGGTAATATGGAATCAAGAGGAAATTATTTCAATGAGATAATGGATGGAGAATGGAAATGGTATTTCACTAATGGGATTACAAGTACAATAGAATATTATATTGAAGGGAAAATTTCTGCCTTGCAGTGCTTTGACAGCACCGGGAAAAACATAGGTGAATTTTGTAGTATCAGTAAGCCCCCCATGTTAAATCCTGAAGGAAATTATAATGAATATATTTTCAGAAACCTGTTATGGCCAGAGGAAGCAATTAAAAGTAAAATAGAAGGAACTGTAGATGTAAGTTTTACGATCACAAAGGAAGGTAACCTTATTGACTTAAAAATATCCTCTGATAAAGATGAATTAAAGAAAGAAGTGGAAAGATTATTTGAAACTATGAAGGAATGGTATCCGGCAGTTTCACATAACCGCCCTGTTGATTCGCATGAAGAAATATCGATTCCATTTTACAAAAAGAAATAGTTATTATACCTGGCAAAAATTATAAAGAGGATCTACTTCTCCATCATTTTTACCACCCCCACCAGGCTCTCCTCCCTAACACCGTTGAGTAACAGTTCTGATCTTTGGAGAAAAAATGCTGCAGTCCTGTCATAGGGATGAAGCTCAATAACCTCCTGGAAAGCTTTTCTGGCACTTTCGTATGATTGGTTGACGTACTGGATCATACCTTCATTAAAAACTGAAAGAGTAGACATCTTGATTTCTCTTTCCATTTCATTATCACCACTAAAGCATTCATAAATACCGATAGCTTCCTGCTTTCCTTTCAGCTGTACCAATCCCAGGTGTCTTAATTGAAAATCAGAAACATCAAGTAATTGCCTGTAACTGGCTTCGCTGATTATGATCCCCGCCTTGTAATACTTGGTCAGGCTTTCAATTCGCGAGGCGGTATTCACAGTATCTGCAATGGTAGTGGCGTCGAGCCTGTGATGATCACCGGTTATTCCCATGATCAGTGGCCCTGTATGCATACCTACACCCATCTGTATAACCGGAAGATCAATGGATCTTCTTTCTGTGTTTAATTCTTCCAAAGCCCGTCTCATTTCAATGGCTGTCTTCAATGCATCAACAGCATTACCAGGGAATATGGCCATGATGGCATCACCAAGGTACTGGTTGATAAAACCGCCGTTGCTCCTGATAATGGGTCCCATTCGCTCATTGAATGAACATACAAAACGAAAATTCTCTTCCGGTGTCATGTTCTCTGAGAGAGTCGTATAATCCCTGATATCTGTAAATAGTACGGTCACTATTTTTTCAACATGCTCGCCTAATTGAACGTCGGTAATTACCTGATGACCTAATGCCCCAATAAATTCATAAGGCACAAATTTGCCTGTAACCTCATAAACCTTGCGCATGGCTTCTTCACTTTCTCTTGCCTCCCTTATGTTTTTTTCATAAAGCAGTGCGCTTTCTATAGCCCCTGAAGATTGCAAAGCCAGCGTGGTAAGTAATTTTAGATCAGCAGCCGTATATTGAACTGATTCATTACTGGCAAGAATAATAGCACCCATCACCCTGTGCTTCACCTTTAGGGCAGAATAAATGATTGACTGAATCTCCGGTAGTACAATGCCGTTTTCGACCAGTGCTGAAGTATCAGTTATGATTTCTGACTGCCCGCTTATAATAATTTTACTCAATAAAGGGATCTGCAAGTTGATAACTTCTGTGTGAAAGAACTCATCCCCTGTAGAAGCGATCACGTTTAACCGTTTTTCCTTTTCATCCCACAAAACGATCACACCGTCATCATTCCTGATCACATGCGTTGCTTCTTCCAATGTAATGGCACAAATAGCTGGCGCATCAATGGTCTTAGCCAGTTTTTCTGAGAAATTGAATATGAGGTTTATTTCCTGGTACAGGTTTAGCACTTCAGTGCCTAGTTTCTTTTTTTCACCTTCCTTTTGAACAAGAAGGTCCATTAAATTTCCAATTGTTATTGTTTGCGCATCGCCTTTAACCCAACCTAATAGCTCTCCCTCGTACCGGATGGGATATTCAATTGTATTTGTTCCTGTTTTGTTACCAGCAAGCGTATTTCCTTTATCGTCCTCAATCCATACCTGGGCCTTAAGGCTATCAAGTAATGATGGAATAGCGGACAGCGTTTCTGCCTTCTTACCGACAATGTTTTTCAAACTTATCCTTCCCATTATGCTTTGTTGAGATCAGTTGCTTAACTCTAGTACTTCCCTTGCCTTGGCAAGTATCACTTCAGGATCAAAGGGTTTTGTCATGTAAAGATCAGCCCCCACCTCCTGCCCTTTCAGCCGGTCAAGCTCCTGGCCTTTGGCTGTGAGCAATACAATATATACATTGATAGACAGTTCCTTTTTTACGCGGCGGCAAACTTCCATTCCATTCATTTTGGGCATCATCACATCTAAAAACACAAGCTGAGGGTTCTCAGATTGAATGATCTCGAGGGCTTGCTCACCATTTTCTGCCATTAAAAAATTAACACCCTCATCTTCCAGTTCTTCCAATGTTTGTTCTATCAACATCCTTATATGTGCTTCGTCATCAACGATCAATAGTTTCTTTTCCATTTCTTCAAATTAAAAGTTAGTAAGTAGTTTACTGGTACATTAAGAATAATACATTTTCCAGCCCTTTCTCAAACCGTAGTGCCTGTACCATTTCGTTTTTACCTGATTGAACAGAATTCAGAATTATAATATCCGGTTGTGTGGCAATGGCAGTTTGAACCAGAGCGGTGCCGTCTGATTCCACTACATGGTAGCCTTTAGCTTGTAGCACATCTGTCAATGATCTTACTGCAGCTGAATCTTCATCTACCACCATTACTTTTTTGCGGCTCTTGCCCTGCTCTAGTAATGTGCCTACTTCTGTAAATAACTGGGCAGTGTCAATAGGTTTTGTCAGGTAGCGATCAACACCTATTCTATATCCTCTTGCTTTATCCTGTACTATGGACAAAACGATTATAGGGATATCCATTGTTTGCGGATCATTCTTTAATATAGCTGCCAGGTCAAATCCATTCATTTCCGGCATCATTACATCCAATATGATGAGGTCAGGTTTGTTTACACGTATCTTCTCCAATGCATCTTTCCCATTGGAGGCTTCTTCAATCAGGTAGCCGGCTTCGCTGAGCTCCTGGTGCAGCAGTGAACGGATGGCTTCCTCATCATCTACTATAAGTATGGTTGCATTCTGGCCATCGATATGAATGCTGGATTGAGCCATCTGCACCTTTAACTGCTTCACCAATTCGTTCAAATGAATAGGTTGAACATTATCAGTTTGAATTACGGGCAAAGCAAAAGAGAATGTACTTCCTTTACCAACTTCACTTTCAAGCCAGATCCGTCCACCATGATGTTCAACGATCTCTTTACAGATTGGCAATCCCAACCCAGTTCCCTTAGGCTTATCCGTCAGCGTATCACCACCTACCTGTTTAAATTGTTCAAAAACTGCCGAATAATCATCCATAGCTATTCCAATACCAGTGTCAGTAATACTGACGATCAATTCATCATTCTTACGGTAAACATCGCAGGTTACGAAACCTGAATCTGTGAATTTCACAGCATTGGAAATCAGGTTTATGATCACCTGGATCAGTTTATCCCTGTCACCGGATATTTCAGGGATATTGGTATCTATATTCTTTACGAGCTGAAGCGATTTCTGATCAAACAAAGATGATGTTGCCATTATAGCTCTTTCTGCCACTTCAGGAAGAGATACCTTCTCAAAATTCCATTCCATTTTACCTGCCTCAATTTTGGCCAGGTCTAAAACATCATTAATTAAATGAGTTAATCGTTCACCTTCCGATATGACTACGTTAAGATTTTCAGATATCTGGTTGATGGTTTTCTCATTCTTTCCATCATTTCTGTCAAGGGCAGGGAATATCTTATCCTCCAATCTTTTACGTATGATCTTTGTAAATCCTAATACAGACGTAAGCGGAGTTCTTAATTCATGGCTGACAGTCGATAAGAATGCACTCTTGGCTTCATTTGCTTTCTCTGCAATTTTACTGGCGGCTTCTGCTTCTAGTTTGGCTTGCTTCACTTCTTCAAAAAGTTTGGCGTTGCGCAATGCAACACCTACGGATGCAGCTATGGTAGACAAAAGTCGCAGGTCATTTTCATTGAAGCTGTTTTCATGTTCAGTGCTTTGAACACTTAATACCCCGATTATATCCTCTCCAACTGGTATAGGAACTCCAAGGTAAGAGGCTGCCGGTATACCCACACGTTGCACACCTAAATGAGATCTAAGTTCTTCTACATCCTTATTGATTAATAATGGTTCGCCTGTAAGAATAATTTTAGAGGTCAGGCCTTCACCCAGTTTTATTGGCAACATGTTATCACCAAACTGGTAAGGGAAATGAATAATCCTTGTTTTTTGATTTAACAATGCCAGGTACACGATATTGGCCCGGAACAAGTCCTTCATCTGGTTGCCTACCAATTCTATCAATTCATCAGGATTCAACTGCGAAGCCAATGCCTTGCTGATACTATTCACTGTACTTAATTCCGTTGCTCTTTGTTTGGCTTCTGACAGCAAGTGCGCCGTCTCATCAAATAACCTGGCATTTTCCAGCGCCACGCTCATGCTATTGGTTAATGTGGTCAGTAACCTAAGGTCTGATTCCGTAAATGCATTTTCCTTATCAATATTTTGCAGGCTCACCGATCCTTTCACTACATCACCGACGATCATAGGAACAAATACTGCAGATTTGGGAGGCTGACCCTTACTTACCCCTGTTCCACCAAATTTCCTTGCCGTTTCCAGGTAATTGTTATTGATCAGTAATGGTTCACGGGACGCTATCAATTGTTTGTTTGCCCAGATCATCGGCCGTAACTCATTGTAAAATCTTTCTCCCCTTTCTAAGGCAAAACGCCATTGCTCCATCCCATTTTCTACATCAAGCGTGCGTATGATGACCGTATGTGTATCAAATAATTCACTGATTCTATTACCTACAAGGTCGTAAATCGCTTGTACATCCATTTCCCTTACCAATCCTTCCTGTACACTATTGATCACTGCAAGCTCTCCGGTACGCTGCTCAGTTTCTTTCAACAGTCTTGTTGTTTCATCAAAGAGTCGGGCACTCTTAAGGGCAACACTCATGCTATTAACAAGCGTTGTCAATAAGTTGATATCCGAATCAGAAAAAGCATTTTCCTGGTCAAGGTTCTGAAGGCTGATAACTCCTGTCACTTCACCTCCTGCCATCATAGGTACCAATACCAGTGATTTGGCAGCCTGCCCCACTATCACAGTATTATCGTATTGCGACCTGAGCTTATCCATATCCTTATTGATCACCAGCAATTGGGCACTTTCAATTACATGTTTTCTAAATCCATATGGTTCACGAGGGCCCAATAATGTGCGATCACCCTTTTCAAAAGCATACCGGTCTTCTATAATATTCGTCTTCCTGTCATAGGTTACAATATCGATCACCTGCGCATTAAATATCTCACGCATTTTTTCCCCTACCAGGTCATAAATGCCCTGGATATCCATTTGCGCCACAAGGCTTTCCTGGACACTGGTGATGACAGCCAACTCTGCGTTGCGCTGACCTGTCTCTTTCAATAACCTGTTGGTTTCATCAAACAGACGTGCGCTTTCAAGTGCTACACTCATACTATTGGCCAGCGTAGTAAGCAGGCTCACATCAGATTCTGAAAAAGCATTCTCATGGTCGATGTTCTGTAAACTGATGATACCTGTTACCTTTCCCCCTGCGATCATGGGAACATATATCTGTGATTTTGGTGTTTCCCCGATCAGGATCTCATTCCCAAACTCACGCATGGCTCTTTCAACATTGTTATTATGCAATAATATATGCCCTGTTTCGATCACATGTTTTCTAAATCCTTTGGGCTTTCTTTGCCCAACCAATGTCCTGTCACCTTTTTCAAAAGAATATTTATCTTCTATCAAATTAGCCCGGCTGTCATACGTAACGATATCGATCACTTGAGGATTGAATATTTCCCGCATCTTTTCACCCACCAATTCGTAAATTCCATTCATATCCATTTCTGCCACCAGGCTTTCCTGTACACTATTGATCACTGCCAGTTCAGCATTTCTTTGCTCGGTTTCTTTTAACAACCGGGTGGTTTCATCAAACAGCCTGGCACTCTCCAAGGCAACACTCATACTGTTAGCAAGTGTAGTGATCAGGCTTATATTTGACTCACTGAAGGCATGCTCCTGGTCAAGATTCTGTAAGCTGATTACACCCTTCACCTTACCACCGGCGATCATTGGTACATACACCTGTGATTTAGGCATCTCACCGATCAATATCTCATTTTCAAATTCCTGAACTGCCTTTTCTACATTGTCATTATGCAGTAACAATTCGCCTGTTTCAATTACATGCTTGCGGAAACCCTTGGGAGCCCTGGGGCCCAATATTGTTCTGTCACCCTTTTCATAGGCATATTGATCTTCTATCAGGTTTTTTGACGGGTCATAAGTAACAATATCAATTACCTGTGCATTGAATATTTCGCGGATCTTCTCTCCCACCAATTCATAAATAGATTTGATGTCCATTTGGGCCACCAGGCTTTCCTGGACACTATTGATCACCGCCAGTTCAGCATTTCTTTGCTCGGTTTCTTTTAATAACCGGTTGGTCTCATCAAATAAACGGGCGTTCTCCAGTGCCACACTCATACTATTGGCAAGCGTCTCTAGTAGCCTTACGTCAGATTCGGTAAAAGCATTTTCCTTATCAATATTTTGAAGACTAACATAACTCTTGACCTTATCTCCTGTCATCAGTGGAACAAATAACAGGGACTTGGGATATTCGGTTCCCGGCAACACTTTCAATCCAAACTTAGTGGCTGCTGCTTCGTAATCTTTGTTGATCAGGATCTTTTCCCTGGTCAGTATCAGGTGTTGGCGTAACTTATCATAAGGCCTTGGCTTTAAATAAAATCTTTCTCCTTTCTCGATGAGGTATTTGAAATCCTCTGTCCCGGTTTGCTGATCAAGAGTGGCTATGATGACTGCCTGAGCATTAAATACATCACGGATACGGTCACCCACCAGGTCATAAATAGCCTGCATATCTAGTTCCTTGGCTAATCCTTCCTGCACACTATTTATTACAGCCAATTCCGCGGTTCGCTGTTCTGTTTCTTTCAATAAGCGGTTGGTCTCATCAAAACGCCTGGCACTTTCCAGTGCTATGCTCATACTATTGGCCAATGTGGTCAATAAATTGACAGCTGAATCTGAGAATGCATTTTCCTTGTCCAGATCCTGCAGGCTGATCATACCTTTAACCTCCCCACCCGATATCATTGGTACAAATACGGCCGATTTTGGCTGTTCCCCATAAATGACCTGTGAGTTAAATTTTTTACTAAGCGTATCCAGGTCCTTATTGATCACGAAAACCTGGCCTGTATCAATAACATGCTTTCTGAATCCTTTAGGTTCCCATTTACCAACTTTTGTTCGGTCACCCTTCTCGAAAGAATAATGATCTTCCAACAAATTTGTCTTCCTATCATAGGTAACTATATCTATTACCTGGGCATTGAATATCTCCCGGATCTTTTCACCAACCATGTTGTATATCCCTTCCATTTCCATTTCACTCACCAGACCTTCCTGCACCCGGTTGATGACGGCAAGCTCCTCTACGCGATGGCTTAACTCTGCGGTTCTTAATGCAACCGTTTGTTCCAGTTCTTTATGCTTAGCCTCCAATTGGCGGGTGCGCCACCTGACCAGGTAGTACACAACTGCCATTGCAGCCAGGCCATATAAGAGGTAAGCCCACCAGGTACGCCACCACGGTGGTAAAATAGAGAAGGTGTATACAGTTTCATTGCTTGGTTTTTGATAGACATTCAAGGCCTTTACATGAAACTTGTAATGACCATCTGGAAGGTTTGTGTATTCCTTATAATAGTTATTGTCCCATCCAGACCACCCACTTTCAAACCCTTCCAGCCAGGTCTGGTATTGCGTTTTATCTTCCTGCTCAAAAAAAGGCGCGGCATATTCAAAACGAAGCGTACTGTTTTTAAATGAAATGGAAGGTGAAATACTATCATCTGTTGAAGGATTTAATATTTCATTTCCTGCTGTTACATGCCTTAATATGGTTTTAAATTCCTGGTTATAATTCTTTTCCAGTTTTTCATCAAAACGAACCAGGCCATCAGTTGTACATATCCAGGTAATTCCATTATCCTCTGGGTAAATACTGGAAAAAGACCTGTCGGCAATGGGCAATAAAGCGGTTTTATCCAAACGATATTTTCCATTAGGCTGTGGTGTGGCAATAATGGTCTCCTTGCCAAAACGTAACCAGACCCTTCCCCCTTTATCCTCGGTAATATAAAACTCCTCTAAACCACCACCATTGAACTTACCAAAGGTTGTATCTCTTATGAAGTATTGTTTCTTCGCATCAAATCGGTAGATGCCAGAATCTGCAGGAAACAAAGCCTCACCTTTGATCTTATATACGTTACCCGATGCTTTCCTTAACCCATGCTCTTCACCTAGCCGCTCAAAACGGAATTTATTTGTTAATGGAGTGCCTGATTGGTCAACGGCAGGGTATACTTTATAAACTACTCCGCCCTGTGTGCCTACCCAAACAGTTCCATCATTATTTTCTGAAAAGGTCCATATCTGGTCATCAAGACCAGGAATAGGACCGGCATATTTCCAACCCGATGATGCCTTATAAAAGATCTTTACACCTGAAGTGGCTCCCGCATATAACATTTGAGGATATTTCCTCGATCGCATCATGCCTGCCAACTGCATATTTCCTCCAATAGATGGTTGTATAGTTTTTACCTGGCCATTCTCAACCATGAAAAGACCATCATTGGGTACCAACAGGTTATTATTGTCTGCTAATAATGAAAAAGTTTGATTGGGAGGAACGCCTGAAACACTCTCAAATTTTGAGGCCTTGTCATTAAACCGCAAAAGTCCATTAGTTGTTCCAAGGTAAAGTGTACCCTTAAACCTGTCTATAACCAATGTCGCTGTATTGATGCCAGATTGGTTGGTAAATTGTGTTAATGGAGAGGAGGTCTCCACCCTGGAGATACCATTATCCAATGCCAGCCAAAGCGTTCCTTTGCTATCAGCATATACGGCATAAACAGATTCATCCTGCAATCCCACATCCCTGTTGATCTGCTGAATGATCTTACCACGTGCGTCTATCACTACCAATCCTTTTCCCGTAGTCGAAAGTGCATAATAACCATCCTTTGTTATGACACCTTTATAAAGTGTACCCGATTTCAATAATTGAGTTGCCTCTGAGTTAAAAGGTTGAAATTTCTTTCCATCAAAAAGATATAAACCGCTGTAAAATAAGCCCAGCAGGTACTTTTTTTCACTGGTCTTTTTCTCCTCACCAGGAATGGTATAAGGTAGCATCACCTGCATGCGTTCCTGTCCCAAAAATTCACTGCCGGGAATTAATTGCAGTGAATCATTGACCATCTTAAATAATCCTACTCCTTGTTCATGTACATAATAGTTATCGTCCAGGTAAAAGGAGTACATAAATTTTACCTTAGGGGTCCACACTTTGACCTCATTTCTTGCATTGACCCTTACTATCAGTTCACGAGATTGAAAATAAATGCCTTCATCAGCAGCATGTATGGTCCAGACATCATAAAAATTGCGGTAACGGGCAGGCAAAAGGTGCACAAGGGAACGTCCTACCGTTTGCCCCAGGCTATCCTGTGACAGGTAACCAAAGTCTCCTATCGCACCATAATAGATCCTTCCATTCTTATCCTTGGCCAGCGCCCTGGTAACCACAGGAATACTTTTAAACTGAACCTTTCTCCACTTGACACCATCATATTCCAGTATGCCATTCTGGATACCGAAATACATGACTCCCCGACTGTCTTCCATGACGCACCAGGTCTGAGGTAATGCCTTGTAATTTTTAGGAAGGTAGTTAGTGATGAAAGGCAAGCCCTTTTCTCCATTACCCTGTGCCAAAAGGTAATTTGGAATTAAGCAACATAATAAGCCTGAATAAAGTACGTATTCAAGTTTCTTAAAGCAGGAATTAAGTAAGCTCATAGCAGATCAATTAGATAACAAACTACGTTCTTGAATAGCAGATTGGATGATCTATGTCTTCTATAAACCTTTGGGGTAAGAATTCAGAAAGTTATAAAGTTATATGGTCAATAAGGAAAGCTGTTTATAAATATAATATAAACCACGGGTATTATAAAATAAGAAAATCAGGACAAGTAGTTTTTTCCTCCGCCTTCCGGGCTTCTACTTCGAACCGGTTATTATGATAGCCCTTACGTATAGATTCCAGCAGGTATAGCCAAATGAAACGCGTAAAACCCAACTCCTTGTATTGCCGGATATGTTCCATTTCATGGAGTAGCCATCTCTGGTTTTGCAAAAAACTGTTTTTATCCACTTTCCATAAATGGATGGTTCTACCAAAAACTATGGCCACAGAACCTGAATTTAATTTCCAGGCTGCCAACCTGGCCAGTAAGGAATGCTCCCTGATTTTGATATGGATAGCCATATTACAAAAATAAGTCTCAGTTTTATGGCTGAGACTTATTAGTATGACACTACATACACTTAAACAGTTAGCTGTGGTTACAACCTTCATTTTTACAATTGTAACCAAACAATACTGCACAGCTTTGGTACAAAAAAGCAGGGTCTGAATGTATTCCAGGGTCATGAACTTATTATCCCATCCGGACTTTTGAATGATTACCACCAAAAGATAACAGTTGGTAAAGTAAAGACCTGGTCAGGCCCTGCCTGGCACTTTGAACGGCCATTCAATTTTTACCTACTTCTTTGTTTGCTTAAGCTAAAATGAGTGAAGCAGGCAACATACATTAAACCATCTCAATTGGAGTAATGGGTTAAGGCTTAATAATCATTCGCATTATTCCCATTTTCCTATCAATTTATCCATTTGACTATCTCCACATGAAATCGGAAAGTGTTACATAATGACTTTGTTTCGAGTCCTTATAAATATTATATTTTGTAGGATAATAACCATGGCTTGCAAATGATTGTGGTTGGGCATAAGCTATTGAAAAGCTTTGACCGCTTTCCAACTCATTCTTTACAACGATTGGTGAAACAAATGTAAATGCGCCATTATAAGAACCTAAGATCATTGTATGATTTACAGTTACCCCAGCAGTGAATGATTTGTCAGTCCAATGCAGCCCTAATTGTGGCCCTGGCGCATCCGGAAAATAGTTCGAAGGCATATAACCTGTAGGAGGAAGATTTGTAAAGCCTGGTGCCGGTGGTGCAGGAATCGCAAGCCTGTTTTCAAGGCTCATCATAAAAAATCGCACATCAAAGTGTGGGCTTATAAATGAACCTGGCAACGGATGTCCGTGTGCACTCCAACCGAGGGCAATATGTTCAAATGGCGTAGCCTCCAAAGCCTTATTATGCAACTCCAACACATAAGGCGTATTCACGTCAGGCAATCCACTAAGCGCTTCATCAGTAAAGACCACACCGATTTCCTGGGGCACACCAGTATGGCTAATAGTTACAAAAGATCGGGCGATGCCGTTTCCTACTTCAACCTCAGGGCCTTTAAATGTATTGTACTTTAATTCGGGATCATTTTCCCTTAATACCGTAGAAGCCCCTGCTTTATATGATGCTTCATTACCGGGAACCTGGGTACTTTCTTTTTGACAAGAAAGTAGAATAAAGAGGGAGCTTAGTGGGAAAAGCCATTTAGCAGCAAATAAATTAGTTACTGGTTTCATTTTAAAAAAATTAAGGATGAAAAATCAATTAGGCTTTAAAACTAATTCTCTCAAAGGCTGGCATCCTTATATTTCGGCAACATGAACTTGTAACAGGATATTACAACAAAAACGAAGCAGGTATTCAAACTATTGGCGACGAATGGCATCTGTCGACCAAAAAACGATTTATGCAAAAACAGAATTAATACAATGATTTGCAGTTTAACTTTAATAAGGGTAAAAACATTTTGTGCTTGTAAATAAATGTATATTCTCAGAGAAATTAAAATACAAGATGTCCAGGCACCTGGCCTTTTGGTTAATGTATTATGTATATACAGTCTTTACCAATTTGCCTGATTTCCATTTAAACACTTTCACAACTCCATCGCTTTATATTGACACATTCTATGAAGCAGTTGAATTTCTTCCGGTTTACGTGTTATCCGTTTATTTTTCAATCTATTACATATTGCCGGGCTACCTGGATAAAAAGAGCAATGCATTTCTTATCTTTTCATTTTCCCTATTAGTAACCATCACAGTCGCGATATCTTATTTTATATCTACAAAAATTTTTGAAAAAGTTGCCTGGCCCTGGGATAAACTCGATGTATTAACCTTAGTATTTAGAAAATCGATAGGCGAGCAAATTATAATTTCCGGATCGGCCATCATTATAAAGATCATAAAAGATTACTCTTTAAAGCAACGCGAAAGCGAAATGCTGGCAATCGATAATACCACGAACAAAATACAATTATTAAAAATGCAAATGCATCCACGCATTTTGTTTGAGTGTTTACACAATATTTATAATGATATAGAAGCAGGGACCTTATATGCCCCGGAAATGATCATAAGGTTTTCTGACCTGTTAAGCTATTTATTGTATGAAGGTGAGTTGAAACAAGTGCCCCTGCATCTGGAAGTAAAAATGGTTGAAGACTATATCGCCTTAAAAAAAATAGCCTATAAAAACAATTTGGTTTTGAATATCGAAATAAGCCGGGATACGAATGGCTGTTATATTACACCTGGCTTATTTCTTCCTTTATTAGAGTTAGGCTTTGTGCCTGTTGAAACACCAGGCAAACCATTTTCTATATCGATTACATTAAAAACAGACAGATCAAAGATTTATTTCCAATTAAAAAATAATGTTCCCGGCATTCAAATTATGGAAAATACTTCTGCACAAGAAACCCTTGAAGGTTTGAAAAAGAGGTTACAACTCTTCCATTTATCTAAATATAAAATAGACGTTCATCCAACTATAGACAGCTTTGCGATAATGCTTGATATCGAAAAAGAAAAAAGCTTTTACATGCAAAATCAAAATACTGAAACTGGCGAAAGCCTGATATATGAATATTAATGACTTAATATTTTCTACACAACGCAAACAACGCATACAACGACATGTGGTATTATGGGTTGCATGTTACATACTATTGATAATTTCTTATCCTCCACGCGGAGGCGGTTCTGCCAATGGAATAAATGCAGATGGATTTATTAAATTTTATGAAATGGTGGTAATAAGATCATTTTTTCATTTGGTCTTTCAAATGATATTTTGCCATCCCCTCCTGTATTTTTTAATGCCCGTATTTTTCTGGAAAAAGAAATACCTGACATTCATTTGCATGCTTTTACTCTTATGGATCAGTGTAGCTTTTTTTAGATATACTGCATTTAGCTATGTTTATAATCCTGTCATGCAACGCCTGAATTTTTTTGCTAATCCAGCTCCCCATGTTTTTTTATTCAGCATACTGCAAACAATCAATGGTCCTGCGTTCATAAGCTTTCTTTTTGTTTCTTTTAAATTTTTTAAAGACTCTCAACAAAAGGAACGGGCAAATTTCACGCTGCAAAAAGAAAATGCAAATGCTGAATTACAATTATTAAAAGCGCAGATCCATCCCCACTTTTTATTCAACACCCTGAATAATATTTATTCATTCACCCTGGATAAGTCTCCACAGGCAAAAAATATCATAACAAAGTTAGAAGACATGCTTCATTATATGATTGAAGAATGTCAACAGCCACTTGTCCCTGTAAACAATGAAATAAAAGTTATCGAGGATTATTTTGAACTAGAACGCATACGTTACGGAAACAGCCTGAATATCCAGTTGGATATAAGAGGGAACTATACTAACAAGGTAATTTCACCCTTACTTATGATTCCTTTTGTGGAAAATAGCTTCAAACATGGCACCAGTAAAATATTAAAAAACCCATGGATTAAGTTATTGATACGAACGGATAAAAACCTGGTTTACTTCTCTTTAACCAATAGTAAACCTGCAAATGCAATTACAAATGGGAAAAATGGAATTGGTATAACCAATGTAAAAAAAAGGCTGGCGCTTTTATATCCTTTAAAACATTTACTGGTGATAGAATCAACAAAAAATACTTTTACTGTAAATATGCAGATACCTGTGGAAAATACAAATGCCGCTTAACTATCGTAACTTAAATAGAGACATTGCTAAAAACATTTTGCGATGACAAACCATAGGAAAATAACTTGCCTGGCTGTAGATGATGAGCCCCCAGCATTGCATGTGCTTGAAAAACATATTGCGGCTGTTCCATCTTTGCAACTTGCAGGCATTTGTAATAATGCAGTAGATGCCCTTACAAAGTTGCAAAATCAATCAATAGATTTATTGTTCCTGGATATTCAAATGCCTTTGATTCTTGGCACTGACTTTATACGAACACTTGTCAATCCTCCAAAAGTAATTTTCACAACAGCTTTCAGAAAATATGCCATTGAGGGATTTGATCTCGACGCAGTGGATTATTTATTAAAGCCAATATCATTTGAACGTTTCCTGAAAGCGGTAAGTAAAGTAATGCATACCTCCTTTGGAGACAATAGAACAGAAGAGGAAATGCAAAATAAAAAAACAGTCTCTCCTGCTTACATTTCCTTTCGCAGTGACCGAAGAATGATAAAGGTTGCTTTAAATGATATTTTGTACATAGAAAGCATAAAGGATTATGTAAAAGTATTTACGGTGACAAATACAATTGTGACTAAACAATCCATTTCTTCACTGGAAGAAATTTTACCAAAAGAAATGTTTATCCGTATTCACCGTTCCTATATTGTAGCTACAGGAAAAATTGAATCTTACAATCATGAATTAGTGTGGATTGCCAAGCAGGAATTGCCTATCAGCCGTATGTACCGGCATGAAGTAGAAATCTTTTTGAGACCCGCATAAAGGATATATAATCCTTCCTCCCTCCCTTGAACATTGAACATTGAGCATTTCTAAATGCCCTAACTAAAGACCGTTAAGAAAAAGGTCTGTCAGACCTGAGCCTCCTTCTTCCTTCGATATTCCTTGTTCGATATTCGACATTCTATGCGTCCAGTGGTTCATATCCTTGGTATAGGTACAATAAAAAAGCCTCTCACAAGTGAAAGGCTTTTTTATAATAAATATGGCAGCTACCGTATTTTATCCCGCCGCAGGGCGGGGCTCCCGTCCCGCCAATGGCGGGAGTGCAGTACCATCGGCCATGAGGGGCTTATCCACCTTTGATGAGTAGTTTTGGAAAGAGGATAATAAGTTTATACAGTTCAGGGCAATAAAAAAG